>JAQGKN010000218.1 GCA_028290085.1 Hyphomicrobiales bacterium | reverse complement strand
GTGAATGGTTGCGCCGGATCGGGCCGGAGCTGGCCAGCGAGCCCGGGCCCCGGGTCATACTCGGGCCGGGCACGGGGCTGGGCGTCGCAGCGCTGATATCGAGCGATGGGCGATTCCTGCCCCTTGCAAGCGAAGCCGCGCACATGGATTTTGGACCGGCCAATGCGGAGGATGCGGGCATCTGGCCCTTTCTCGACTTCTTCCATGGGCGCATCACCGCCGAGGCGGTGCTTTCGGGTCCGGGCCTCGCCCGACTGCACAAAGCCCGCCAGCGCGCGGCTGGCGCGCGCGACGAAGAACTCGACGGGACGGGCATCGTCACACGTGGCGTGGCCGATCGTGGCAGCGCGGAGGCCGAGACTATCAGACATTTCTGGCGCATCGCCGGGCGTTTTGCGGGAAATATGGCCTTGTCGTTTCTGGCCCATGGCGGCGTTACGTTGGCGGGTGGAATTCTGCCGCGCATCCTCGACCTGCTGGACGACGACGCATTCCGCCAGGCGTTCGAGGACAAGGCGCCGCTGCAGCACGTCGTTCAACGGATTGCGACGCACGTCGTCATCGCACCCGATGCCGTGCTTGCCGGAATGGCGGCTATCGCAGCACGCCCCGATCTCTATCTGCTTGATTACGCAGCGCGCGCCTGGCGGTGATCAGGCGGCGTGCTGCGAACTCGAGGACTGCGTGATCATCGAGTAAAGCGCAGAGGCGTCACGGGTGGCGCGTAATTTGGCGGTGATGACCGGGTCTCGAAGGATGCGCGCGGTCCGGGCGAGCGCCTTCAGGTGGTCAGCACCAGCCGATTCCGGGGCGATCAGCAGGAAGATCAGATCGACCGGGGCGCCGTCCAGCGCCTCATAGTCAATTGGCCTCTCCAGACGGGCAAACACCCCGAAGATTCGCCCAGCCTTGGCGAGCTTGCCGTGAGGAATGGCTATGCCGTTCCCCACGCCCGTTGAGCCGAGCCGTTCGCGCTGCAGAAGGGCATCGAAGATCTCGCGCGCGGCAATGCCCGAGATCTGCGCGGCCTTTTCGCTTAATTCCTGCAGAGCTTGCTTCTTCGTATGGACCTTCATCGACGGCAAGATGGCGTCAGCGGTGAGCAGATCGTTCAGCGACATGGCGTTCCGTCGTCCAATGGTTGCAAAGTGAAGAGGCAAGTTCCGTGCCGCAGACGCGTTGCGCCATGAGGCTCAGAAGGCTTTGGCAGCTCCGTCACCGGCTTCCGGGGTTCCTGGGTCGATCCAGCCAATGTTCCCGTCCGAACGGCGATAGACGATGTTGACCCGGCCATTTCCCGCGTGACGAAAAACCTGCACGGGCGCCCCCGTAAAATCGAGTTCCATGACGGCCTCCGAAACCGGCATTTGCTTCAGCGCACTTGTCCTCTCAGCGATGACAACGGGATGAAACTCGGTCCCCTCCGCGCCATCATCCACCGGAGCCTCGATGACATAATCGGCAACGATCACATCAGCAACCGCGGCAGTGGAACTCAACGACATGGGATGGTGCCCCTTCAACCGTCGTTTGTAACGACGGAGCCGCTTTTCGAGCCGCTCAGCCGCCTGTTCGAAGCTCGCATATGGCTCCTGCGCCCGCCCCTCGGCCTGCAGCGTCACACCAGAAGCCAGATGCAGCGTGCAATCAGAGCGGTAACCGGAACCTTCGTGGTCGAGAATGACGTGGCCTGTAACTGAGCCATCAAAATATTTGGATGTCGCCGCCTCTACCCTTGAACGAACATGCAGGCGAAGAGCTTCGCCAATATCGAAATTTTTTCCTGAAACCCGGAGGACCATAGAGTTTGCCCCTCGTCTGCGGCTGCCCGCGTTCTTCCGAGCTTGACCATGGAAATCGATCACCGGATCGGCGATCTTTCCAAAGCGTTAAGTGCGTCGCTCGATCAAGTCAACGGAACTTCAGAGCTAGAGCGCGACACGGAAACAACATTTTTGAACGGCATCGAGCGTGCCATCTGCCAGGTCAGCGTTGCATCGCCAGTTTCTCACGGCGACGTTCGACGGATGATGGGATACGCAGGCTCTCGCGGTACTTTGCGACAGTACGACGCGCGATATCGACGTTCTGTTCCTTGAGCTTCACAACAATGGCGTCATCCGAAAGAACGTTGCTGACGGGCTCTTGTTCGACGAGCTGCTTGATGCGGAACCGGACGGCTTCAGCTGAGTGCGACTCCCCGCCGGACCGCGCCGGGATTGATGCGGTGAAGAAATACTTCAGCTCGAACAGACCGCGCGGGCACGCCATGTATTTGTTCGACGTCACACGCGAGACGGTCGATTCGTGCATGCCTATGGCGTCCGCGATGGTTTTCAGATTCAGCGGACGCAAATGCTCGACGCCGTGCGCGAAGAACGCATCCTGCTGGCGCACGATCTCGGTAGAAACCTTCAGGATGGTGCGGGCGCGCTGTTCGAGCGACTTGGTCAGCCAATTGGCCGTCTGGAGACAATTGGCAACGAAGCTTTTGTCAGCAGTACTTCCCTTGAGTCGCGAGACGCGTGCGGCATACGTCTGGTTGACCAGCACGCGCGGCAAGCCTTCCGGATTGAGTTCGATGTGCCATGAGCCATCTGGTGCGGCCCGCACCGTGACATCGGGCACGACGGACTGAATGATACCGCCACCGTAGGCGCGACCCGGCTTGGGATTGAGACGGCGCACTTCGGCGACCATCTCGGCGAAATCATCCTCGTCGACACCGCAAATTTTGCGCAATGCCGTGAAATCACGCTTTGCGAGAAGCGGCAGATGATCGAGCAGCGCCTGCATGGCTGGATCGAGGCGATTTCGTTCGCGCAGCTGGATCGCGAGGCACTCGGATAGATTTCGCGCTGCTATGCCTGCCGGATCGAACTGCTGGATCTTGCAAAGGACGGCTGCGACCGCATCGATCCTTGTGCCAAGCCGCTCAGCGATGTCCTCGACACTTTCGGTGAGATACCCGGCATCATCGACAGCGTCGATCAACGCATGACCGATGAGACGATCGACGGTGCCAGCGACGGCAAGCGAGAGCTGTTCGGTAAGATGGTCGTGCAACGTCACGCGCGCGGCGATATAGGCCTCGAGATCGGCAGGCTCGCCGTCGGCATTGCCACCGGATGCGCCGTTCCAGGACGTCGCCGAGAGGCCTGAGCCCTCAAGTGCCGACGCGCTTTCGTGAGTGGCGGGCACACGGTCCGTCTCGAAACTATTGCCGACCTCCGTCCCGAGATCTGCCTCGAGGCTCTGCCGATCGATAACCATTGTGTCCGCCGCCCAATCGCCCTCCTGACGGCTCAGGTCGCCTGGGTCGCCGTCAGGGCCATCCTCGCCCCAGCGTTCCACGCTATCGCCGACCGCCTCGATGATCGGATCGCTGTGTTCTTCGGCGCGCTCAAGGAGGGGATTGCGCTCGAGCTCCTCCTCGACAAAAGCACTCAGTTCGACGTTTGAGAATTGAAGGAGCTTGATTGCCTGCAGCAACTGCGGCGTCATCACCAGGGACTGGCCCTGACGAAGCGTGAGCTTTGTGGAAAGCGCCATAGATCCGAACTCAATCCTACCGACCGCTGAAAACGCGCGGCCCAAGTCTTGCATATACAGGATTGTGTAGACGATAGCTACGCGCTGCGCGCAACCGGCTATGAATTTTGCACGCTTGTTGTGCAACGTTCGTTGCAGCGAGCACACCAAATCGCGTGCACGGCGCGCTTACATCCTGAAATCCTGCCCCAGATAGAAGCGCCGGACGTCCGGGTTAGCAACGATTTCCTCCGGCGAGCCCTCGGTCAGGACGTGCCCGGAATGGATGATGTAGGCGCGGTCGATCAGGCCGAGCGTCTCGCGGACGTTGTGATCGGTGATGAGAACGCCGATCCCGCGCTGTTTCAAATGATGTACCAATTGCTGGATGTCGCCCACCGCGATCGGATCGATGCCTGCGAAGGGTTCGTCGAGCAGCATGAACGAGGGATGGCCCGCGAGCGCGCGCGCAATTTCGCACCGGCGCCGTTCACCGCCTGAAAGAGCGATGGAGGGCGACTTGCGTAGACGCTTGATGTCGAACTCGTCGAGAAGCGACTCGAGTTCATGCTCGCGTTGGGCCTTGTCGGGAACAGTGACCTCAAGCACGGCGCGGATGTTATCCTCGACATTGAGACCACGGAAGATCGAGGCCTCCTGCGGCAGGTAGCCGATGCCCAGCCGCGCCCGGCGGTACATGGGCAGCGGTGTGACATCGTGCCCGTCCAATTCGATAGCACCCTTGTCGGGCCGCACCAGCCCGGTGATCATGTAGAACACCGTCGTCTTGCCAGCGCCGTTGGGCCCAAGCAGGCCAACAGCCTCACCTCGCTGCACAGCCAGGCTCACATCCTGCACGACTTTGCGGCCGCCATAGCTCTTGCCGAGATGATAGACGCCGAGCCAGCCCTCTCCGAGCGCGACCGGATCGGCCGTCGGCTGCGCGAAGGGCTGATGGACATCGAGCACGTCGCGTTGCGGCGGTTCGACGTCGCGTGCGTCATGACCGTTCTGGCCCGGATATTTTGGAGGTCTGGTCAGCAAGAATGAGTCCGCTCGTTGCAGCTATCATATGTCATCAGCCGTAGCGCGACGTGCCGAGCCGCGCAACTCACGAGCGCGACCTCGGTTCACAAAGCGTGAGCTTTATCGTTCAGGGCTTGGCTGGCTTCTTGCCCTCGGATTTGTGGTCGTCGGTGCTGCCCGGGGTAAAAATGCTGCTTACGCGGCCACCGATGACTTGCGCCTGGCCAGAGGTCAGGTCGTAGACCAGCTTGGAATCGCGGTCCCCCTTGGTAATGTTGGGGCCTTGGCTCAGGACGACGTTACCGATGAGGTAGACCTTGTTTTCGGCGCGGTCATAAATTCCGTGATCGCCGGTGCCAACCTGATCGTTCGACGTGATCGTAACGGGGCCGGCGGCCTCGATTCGCTTGATCTGGCTATTGTCCGCTCCGGACGCTGCCGCAGCTGACCCGTCGGCTGGCTTGTCCGATTCCTTCGAAAGCAGGATCACAAGTGAGGTCGAGCGCAGCGTGGCCTCGCCCTGCTTGGCGACCACTCCGCCCGAATAGACGAGCTTCTGTTCCCGGTCGAAATATTCGAGCTTGGCTGCATCGACGGAAACCGGTGCCCGGGAGTTGCCGCCCGGCAAGATCGATCCACGGGGGGCGCCGCCTTTCTGGGCGAGGGCCGGCATCGCAGCCGCGACAGCAACAAGCGCGAGCAAGACTTTCCAAATGGAAGGAGCGCGCGGCTTGATACGGCTTATGACGGTCATGGCTTCTCGCCTTTCGCTGGTTCCTGGGGCTTGTCCTTGCCAGCCATGAGCGTGGACCGGACATTGCCGTCGAATGTAATGATGCGGCCGCTATCGACGATGTTCAGCCTGTCGGCTTGCACGGTTCCATTGCTCATGAGCACGGTAACCGGCTGGTCGGAAACGACCGTCCCGGCCTTGAAGTCCATCTGCGCGGTCTTCATGGCGATGTCGTAGCCGCTGTCGCTCTTGATGCGGACTTCACCTTTGAAATCCATGAATTCACGGGTGCTGTCATAGACGCCGTTGGGCGCCGCAACGCGAACGGTTGTCTTGTCGGCCATGCTGAAGCGCGCGTCGAGATCGTTCAGCTCGATAATATTGGGCTGGCGGACATCCTGCACGCCCGAGCTTGCGCGCACTTCATAAGGACGGCCATCCTTGCGAAAGCCGGTCAGCTTCGGCAGTTCCATGGTGACCCGCGTGCCGTTGAGGTTGCCACCGCTGATGGTCACGTTCTGAGGCAAAGCGCCGAAAGGATTGAAAAAGCTGACGACGATCAGCGCGGCAATGCCAGTAACCGAAAGGATCAGGATGGCGCGGCGCAAAAAGACAACGCGTGTCGAATGACGTCCGGCCGCGCGGAAGGCGCGCGAACGAGTCGCCTGACGCGTTGCCTCCTGCCTCCGATTGCCGTTCATGACCGTCACCGCACTCACCACCTGCCGCCGGGCCACCCGGTGGGGGCCGCGTTCGAGACGCTGTCTATGCCGCTATTCGTGCGCGAATATGTCCTGCTCGGCCCAGCCCAGCAAGTCGAGACGCGCCCGCATGGGGAGGAACTCGAAACAGGCCCGCGCCAGCTCGGTGCGGCCCTCGCGCTCGAGCATCATGTCGAGCTTGGCACGCAACGCGTGAAGATGAAGAACATCGGACGCTGCGTAAGCCACCTGGGCGTCGCTTAGCACGGTGGCGGCCCAATCCGAGGATTGCTGCTGCTTGGAGAGGTCGACGCCAATGAGTTCGCGCGTCAGATCCTTCAGTCCATGACGGTCGGTGTAGGTGCGCACGAGCTTGGACGCGATCTTGGTGCAATAGACAGGACCGGTGCTGACGCCGAAGGCTTTTTCAAGCACGGCAATGTCAAAGCGGCCGAAATGGAAGATCTTCGTCACGGCAGGATCGGTGAGCAGGCGCTC
>JAQGKN010000276.1 GCA_028290085.1 Hyphomicrobiales bacterium | reverse complement strand
CCCTGTCCGGCTTCTTCAACGACATTCTGCCAGAGCCCGCCAACCATGGCACGCGTCGCATCGTTGAATGTTGTGCCGATATCCGAGAATAAGGCAGCCGGCTCCGGGGTAGGAGTCGGATCGGATGTTGGCGGCGTGTCGGGCGGCGTCATAACCGGGTGGTGAGCCTGTTGATGGCCTTGGTCTTGGTGATCCTGGTGATGGCCTTGATTTTGGAATCGAGCCATTTGCCCTCCACTTTCTTGTTGGTAGTCGATTGAGAATAGCGACGCCGTTCATGCTGTTTCATCAGCCTGTCAGATGACGCCGTATTACGGACGCGACGTTGAAAGCCCGGTTACGACGAGGAGGCCGCGGGCTTCAAGATAACTCCGGCGTCTCACCGGAGAGTCGATCTGCACGAACGCGAAAAGATTGAACTTGATATCTGTAGCAGCATTCCGTCTTCAATCTTGGCTGGCATTGCGACCAAAGCGAGACCGTCAAAATCGCAATACGGGCCTAAGAATGTCAATTTCGAGAACAGGGGTACAACCCTGTGGACACGCGCCGATTTTCATAAGGCGCCGTATTCTGGACACTAACGCGAATTAGCGAAGCTTATGCGCCTGAGATTCTTCGGGCCAAATATCCAACACGGATGCGCAGAAATTGGTCCTATTCAGGATTCCATTCACGCCGACATTGGTGGTGACGTGAGGGTGGACACAGAGTCATGCGACCCTGTTTCCAACGCGATACGGCTGAGTGTCAGCAGGATGCGGGGCGTTGCTGTCTTCAGCGGCGTCGTCAATCTCCTGACTCTGTCGGGCTCCGTTTACATGTTACAGGTTTACGATCGCGTCATCCCGAGCCGCAATATCTCGACGCTGCTCGGGTTGTCGCTGATGGTTGTAATTGCCTACGTCCTGCATGGATATTTCGATGCCAAGCGCACCCGCATGATGGCGCGCATCGGCGCGATGTTCGATGCCGCATTGCAGGAGCCTATTCACATGGCGCTCGCCACCCTGCCACTGCGGGGCACGCGGCCGATCCTTGCGCATCAGCCCTTGCGCGACCTCGATTCCGTGCGCGCCTTCATGTCGGGTATCGGTCCTACTGCATTCCTGGACATGCCGTGGACGCCCCTGTTCGTGATTGTTCTCTTCCTTTTCCATCCGCTGATCGGTGTCGCCGCCACCGTGGGTGCGGGCCTGATCGTCGGCATGACCTTCCTCACCGAGTCTCGCTCACGAGACACGGCGCGCGGCGCCATGGTCAGCAGCGCACAGCGGCAGGTGCTCGCCGATTCCACGCGGTGCAACGCCGAAGTCATTCGCGCTCTGGGAATGACCGGTCGGCTCACGGCGCGTTGGGCCGAAGCCAATGAGCGTTTTCTGCAGGAAAACCTGCGAACGATGGACCTCTATGCAAACCTCGGCGCCGTTGCGAAGGTGCTGCGCTTTATCCTGCAATCGGGGATCCTCGGCATTGGCGCTTATCTCGTCGTGACGGAACAAGCGTCAGGCGGAATCATGATCGCATCCTCAATTGTCATGGGGCGTGCGCTCGCACCGATCGAGATTGCGCTGGGCTCCTGGAAGCAGATGACCGCTGCGCGGCAGAGTCTCAAGCGCCTGAAGGAGATTCTCAAGGCGACAGCTGCACCAGAGGAGCCCGTTGTCATCCTGCCGCGTCCTGAAGAGGAGTTGTCGGTCCAGGGATTGACGGTCATTGCACCGGGAACGGATCGGGTCCTCGTGTCCCAGATTTCATTCTCGCTGGCTGCAGGAACCGGTCTTGCTCTTCTGGGCGCCAGCGGCTCCGGCAAATCCTCACTGATAAAGGCGCTTGTGGGCGTCTGGCCCGCAGTGAGTGGGTCCGTCCGCCTCGATGGTGCAACGATCGATCAATGGGCAAGCGACGATTTTGGCCGCCACACGGGCTACCTTCCGCAAGACGTCGCGCTGCTCGATGGGACGATTGCGGAAAACATCGCCCGCTTCAGTACGGCATCGGCAACGTCTCCCGCGGTACTCGAGGCGGCGACCATCGCGGGCGCGCATGACATGATCCTGCGCCTTCCCAATGGCTATTCAACACGCATCGGCGAGGGCGGAACATCCCTGTCCGCCGGGCAGCGCCAGCGTGTCGGGTTGGCGCGAGCCATCTTCGGTAGTCCATTTCTCGTCGTGCTCGACGAGCCCAATGCCAACCTCGATGTTGAAGGAGAAAAGGCATTGACCAAAGCGATCGAGATCCTGCGCGCGAAGCGGTGCATCATCGTTGTTGTATCGCATCGGCCAAGTGCGCTCGGGGCGCTGAATATGGCCATGATCGTCTACGACGGAAAGATGTTCGCGTTCGGGCCGCGCGATGAAGTATTCGCAAATCTCAGCCGTTCGAACAATACGGGATCAGCCCCGGCCGACGGTCACCAGAGCCTGCAACGCGCCGCTGCAGGTGGGCGCGCATGAGCCTCGATGCTGGAACACCGCCGCGAACGTATTCAGATCGTGAACATTTGACGGTGACGCCTGAACTGCAGTCGCGGACGCGATATGGCGAGGTTGAGGTTCCACTCCGGATGCGCATCGCGGCCAGGCTCCGGCAAGGTGCGGACAATGTGGTCCAGGGATGCATCGCAGGCGCTGCACGCTTTGGCGTTCCGTCTGTTCTCGACGCTCACGGTGCGCTCGCAACGCGCCTCGATCAATCCATTCGAAGCGAAGCTCGCGTCGGTGCTCGAACGCTCATGGTTGGGGCGTGTCTGGCCATCGTCTTTGGCGC
>JAQGKN010000230.1 GCA_028290085.1 Hyphomicrobiales bacterium | reverse complement strand
TGGAAATCGCTCGTGCCGCCAAGCGCGTGTCCGTGGTCACTGCGATCAGCCCGCGCGCCATCGTCGATCTGCTCTTCGTGGGCGCACAAGCCTTCCGTCTCGTGCGCCGGATCTCTGAGATCTACGGCGGACGTCCCGGCCTCGTTGGCTTCCTGCGGCTGCTACGGTCCGTTGGTGCACATCTGGCAATCACCGGCGGCATGGCGGCGGGAGACAGTCTCGTCCAACAGGTGCTTGGCCACGGCATCGCCGCCCGGCTTTCAGCGCGTCTTGGTGAGGGCGTGTTGAACGGCCTGCTCACGGCGCGCGTCGGTTTGTCAGCCATGGCGGTTTGCCGCCCCATGCCCTTCGCCGCCGAGCCAGCGCCCGGCGTGAAGGATGTCGCGCCGTTCCTGTTCGGCGACAAAGACCAGAAGGCTTAGCTGACGCCGAGCTTCTTCTGCAGGCTGGACGAGGACGTCGTGTACTGGAACAACAGCTTCTTGTCGGGGAAAATGTAGCGATGCGCGCGCTGGGCCGCGAGCGCCACCTCATGGAAGCCTGACAGGATCAGCTTGAGCTTGCCAGGATAGGTGTTGATGTCGCCCACGGCGAAAATGCCGGGCATGTTGGTCTCGAACTTCTCCGTGTCCACGGGGATCAAGTTCTCGTTTAAGTTGAGCCCCCACTGAGCAATGGGGCCCAACTTCATGGTGAGACCGAAGAACGGCAGCATCGTATTGCATGCAAGATCATAGCTCGTGCCGTCCTCACCGCGCACGATGGCATGGCTGAGCATGCCGCCCTCGCCCTTCAGACCGGTCACCTGGCCGAGCACGAAGTCCATCTTCTTCTCGCGCACGAGTTCACGCATTGCATTAACTGAATGCGGCGCCGCCCGGAACGCGTCGCGGCGGTGCATCAAGGTCACCCGATCCGCCACGCCCTGCAGGTTCAGTGCCCAGTCGAGCGCGGAATCGCCGCCGCCGACGATCAGCACATGCCGTCCGCGAAACTGCTCCATCTTGCGCACGGCGTAGAAGACGGACGAGTTCTCATAGGCGTCGATGCCCGCGATCGGCGGCTTCTTGGGCTGGAACGATCCTCCGCCCGCAGCGATCAGCACAACCTTGGTTTCATAGACGTCACCGCTGTCGGTCGTGACGCGAAACAGCGGCGCTTCCGCCGTGCCCATGGGCTCGACGGACGCGACCATCTCGTTGAAGTGAAATGTCGGCGCGAAGGGCTCGATTTGTTTCATGAGATTGTCGACGAGACCCTGCCCCGTGATCGTCGGGAAGCCCGGAATGTCGTAGATCGGCTTCTCCGGATAGAGCTCCGCGCATTGGCCGCCAGCCATCGGAAGGATGTCGATCACATGCGCCCTGATGTCGAGCAAGCCCAGTTCGAACACGGCGAAGAGGCCGACAGGTCCTGCCCCGATGATGACGGCGTCTGTTTTGACGATCTCGGTCATTTCAAATCCTCAACTGCCCTTTCGGTCGGCGGGCGTGTTGCCTTTGGGCTTGCCCATCACCCGCCGAGACGTCGGCACAAAACGAGTTGCCGTCGTTGCGAGCGAAGCGAAGCAATCCAGCAAGGTCTTGCAGCCACTGGATTGCTGCGTCGCTGAGCTCCTCGCAATGACGACGCCGCTCGATTGGTCTGATTTTGGCGCGACCAAATGTCTGCGCCACCCTAATTGAACAGATCAGTTATGGAAACATCCTAATTACACGTCTTAAAGTGCGTAATTAACCCTGCCTTTCAGGTGTGCTCACCACCAGACCGTCAACGGCAGCGGTGACGCGGATCTGGCAGGACAGACGCGATGTCGGGCGCACGTCGAACGCGAAGTCCAGCATGTCTTCTTCCATGGGTTGCGCGGCCGGAATTTTGCCGGCCCAGGCATCGTCAACATAGACATGGCAGGTCGCGCAGGCGCAGGCGCCGCCGCATTCGGCTTCGATGCCCGGAACGCTGTTCTTGAGCGCCGTCTCCATGACGGTCGAGCCTTCTTCACCAGCAATGGTGCGCGACTGACCGGTGGAATCGATAAACGTGATCTGAACCATGGAGAAGCTTCTCGTCCCGCTGGCATGTCTGGCCGACATGGCACGGCGCCGCGATCCCGGCCCGTGCCGCCTCGATAGCCCATCGAGGTGCCTTTGGCGAGATCAGGCTCAGCCGAGCAGATGCACGATGCTGGCCCGGGTGATATCGACCTCTTCCTGCAGGATCTGCAGCGCGGTCGCGCGTGCGTCAGTCGATGCACCAGAACCCAGAACAGCTTCGTACGCTTCAGAGGCAGCGGCCACGGCGAAAGCGCCGACTGCCCGCGAGGATCCCGTCAAGGTGTGGGCGAGATCGTACTGCCAACGCAGCTCCCCACTACCCATGGTTGAAGTGAGTCGGTCCACAACCTGGGCCGCCTGACGCTCGTAGAGTTCGAGCAATTCGGTTTCGAGCTTCTTATCCCCAAGTGATTGACGAGCCAGATAAACGAGATCAATCGCCTTCCCCGGGGAGGCGCTTGCCCGCGCAGCGTCATATTCTGGGGCTATAGTGTAAGAAATGACCCGCGCCGCCTGGCTCGACATCGCATGCTCCGTCAGTCTGGCAGCCCTGGTTTT
>JAQGKN010000214.1 GCA_028290085.1 Hyphomicrobiales bacterium | reverse complement strand
ATCGGCAGGCACCGTACGGATGAGGTGATCGAAGGCGGAGAGCGCGGCCTTCGATCCTTCGCCCATAGCGATGATGATCTGCTTGTAGGGAACAGTCGTGACGTCTCCCGCTGCGAAGACGCCGGGGAGTGACGTCTGGCCGCGCGCGTCCACCTCGATCTCGCCGCGCGGGCTGAGTGCCAATGTGCCCTTCAGCCATTCGGTGTTGGGCACGAGGCCGATCTGCACGAAGATGCCTTCGAGTTCCACGCGATGCGTTTCGTCCGAACTGCGGTTCTTGTAGGAGAGCGCGCTCACCTTGGTGCCGTCGCCATGCACCTGCGTCGTCTGCGCCGAGGTGACGATGGTGACGTTGCGCAGCGAGCGCAGCTTGTTCTGCAGCACCGCATCTGCGCGCAGGCTCGAGTCGAACTCGATGAGCGTCACATGCGCGACGATGCCCGCGAGATCGATGGCCGCTTCCACGCCGGAATTTCCGCCGCCAATGACAGCCACGCGCTTGCCCTTGAAAAGGGGGCCGTCGCAATGCGGGCAATAGGCAACGCCCTTGTTGCGATATTCCTCTTCGCCGGGGACGTTCATCTGCCGCCAGCGGGCGCCGGTCGAGAGAATCAGCGTGCGGGTCTTGAGCGAGGCGCCACTGGCGAGCCGCACTTCCACAAGGCCGCCGGGTTGCTTGGCAGGGATGAGCTCGGTCGCGGTCTGCAGGTTCATCACATCGACGTCGTAATCCTTGACGTGCTGTTCGAGTGCTGCGACGAGCTTCGGCCCTTCGGTGTGTGAGACGGAGATGAAGTTCTCGATGCCCATCGTGTCGAGCACCTGTCCGCCGAAACGCTGCGTCGCTATGCCAGTGCGGATGCCCTTGCGGGCCGCGTAGATCGCGGCTGCCGCGCCAGCCGGGCCGCCGCCGATCACGAGCACTTCGAAGGCTTCCTTGGTCTTGATCTGTTCGGCCAACCGCTGCTCGGCGCCCGTGTCGAGCTTGGCGAGGATCTGCTGCAGATCCATCCGGCCCTGACCAAAGGGCTCGCCGTTCAGGAAAATCGCGGGAACAGCCATGATCTTGCGCGCGTCGACTTCCGCCTGATAAAGCGCGCCATCGATGGCGACATGCTGAATGTTCGGATTGAGCACGCTCATCAGGTTCAACGCCTGCACGACATCGGGGCAGTTCTGGCAGGAGAGCGAGAAATAGGTCTCGAACTTGTAGGCGCCCTGAAGGCTCTTCACCTGCTCGATGACCTCGGCCGATTCCTTGGACGGATGCCCGCCGACCTGCAACACCGCGAGGACGAGCGAGTTGAATTCGTGCCCCATGGGCAGGCCGGCGAAGCGCACGGAGATATTCGTGCCGACGCGGCGGATTGCGAAGGACGGCTTGCGCTCGTCGTCGCCGCGCTTGAGGCTGATCTTGTCGGACAGCGCCGCGACATCTTCCAGAAGGCTCAACATTTCAGCTGACTTTGCGCTGTCGTCGAGAGAAGCGGCCAATTCGATGGGCTGCGTGATGCGTGCGAAATAGCCCGTCAGCTGGGTCTTCATGTTGGCGTCAAGCATGGAATCGCTCCCGAAGGCTGTGCTTTGCGTCCATCCCGTGCGGGAACGTGGACGCGCGTCTGGAGTGCCCGGGCAGGCGTGCGCCGGCCCGGGGTTTTTCTCGAAAAGCAGTGGTTAGATTTTGCCGACGAGGTCGAGCGAGGGAGCCAGCGTCTTCTCGCCTTCTTCCCACTTGGCGGGGCAGACTTCGCCCGGATGCGAGGCGACGTATTGTGCAGCCTTCACCTTGCGCAGCAGCTCGCTGGCACTGCGGCCGATGCCGCCGGCAGTGATCTCGACGATCTGGATCTTGCCCTGGGGATCGACGACGTAGGTGCCGCGATCGGCCAGGCCGACCTCTTCAATCATGACTTCGAAGTTGCGGCAGATGGCGCCGGTCGGGTCGCCAACCATCGGATACTGGATCTTGCTGATCGCCGGCGAGGTGTCGTGCCAGGCCTTGTGGCTGAAGTGCGTGTCGGTGGAGACGCTGTACACTTCGATGCCGAGATCCTTGAAGGTCGCGTAATTGTCCGCGAGATCCTCGAGTTCCGTCGGGCAGACGAAGGTGAAGTCAGCGGGATAGAAGAACACGACGGACCACTTGCCCTTCAGATTGGCTTCGGTCACTTCGAAAAACTTGCCGTTCTTGTAGGCCTGAGCCTTGAAGGGTTTCACTTCGGTATTGATCAGGGACATCGAGATCTCCGGTGGGCTGCGCGGTTCACCTTTTGAGTGTCCGCCGCTCGAATGAGGCCAACGGCACGGGCTGCCGAGGACCGCGGATACCTAGACTGTTCCCTGAAATAGGTAAAACAGATTGTTCCTATGATTTCGATAGGCATGGACTATCAATGCGGGCCGGAAGAAGCCCGGAGGCCGCTTCCGGACGCATACGTCAGTGCAGCAGGGCCATAATGAAGGGCACGTTGAAATAGGTGCCGGCCAACAGCGCGATGCCCCCCGCGCCCATCAGGCCGGAACCCAGAGCGAATCCCATCAGTGATGAGAGCAGCGCGACGGAGGCGAGGACGATGCCGAGCTGTATGAAAAGCGACGCTATCTCATATGCGTGGTACTGGCCGAGAAAGACGTCGCGTTCATGCTCGATATGTTTGGCGCGTGCGACGAGTTCCTTGCGGCCCTCGCTGGTGGCCGGCTCGCTTTCCCAGCGGTCGATGTTGGCTTGCCAGGCGGCCATCTGTTTATCCAGCGCGATTTTGTCGCCGGGCTGTTCGATCCTCGCGTTCTCCAGCGCGGTGCGAAGAACCGTTTGACGAATGGTTTTGGCCTGGAAGAAATTCCAGGTGTCGCTCGCCTGAATGTTGAGCGCGAGGCCGTGCGTCTGAGCAGATTTGCCGAGCATTTCCGAGACCGCCAAGAACAGGGCGAGTATCGAAATCAGCAAACCGATCCATTTCGCGTTGCTCTTAGCACTGTGCGCGGCTTCATGCGTTGCTTCATGGGCCACTTCGTGGATCGCTTCTGACATGCGTGCTCCGCTGCTTGGATGTTTCCTTATCCAGAGCTACGCAAAGAATTTGGTGGAGGCAATGGCCATTTCAATGCGCCACGTGACGTTGAACCGGCGGCTTGTCACGACACATGAACATGGCGGAGACAGTCGCCTTTCGTCTTTCGCCTTGCCTTTGCTGCCCGACCCGTTCAAGCCCTCAGAAAAGTTACGGGGTCCGTCAATGCTTTCGCCCATTCTCAACCTCTTCGACCGTGCTGCCGCG
>JAQGKN010000209.1 GCA_028290085.1 Hyphomicrobiales bacterium | reverse complement strand
CGACGGTTTCGCTCGCGGCCTGGGCCGTGATCCCGCTGGACGCCGGCTGGGCCATCGCCGACATCAATGTCGGCGTCCTCTACCTGTTCGCGGTCTCCTCGCTCGGCGTCTACGGCGTCATCATGGGCGGCTGGGCCTCGAACTCGAAATATCCGTTCCTGGGCGCCCTGCGCTCGGCCGCCCAGATGATCAGCTATGAGGTCTCCATCGGCTTCGTCATCGTCACCGTGCTGCTCTGCGCGGGGACGCTGAACCTGACGGGCATCGAGCGCGCGCAGGATACGCAATTCGGCATCCTCGGCTGGTACTGGCTGCCGCTGTTTCCAATGTTCATCATCTTCTTCATCTCGGCCCTGGCCGAGACGAATCGCCCTCCTTTCGATCTCGTGGAAGCTGAGTCGGAGCTGGTGGCAGGCTTCATGGTGGAATATTCCTCCAGCCCCTATCTGCTCTTCATGCTCGGCGAATATGTCGCCATCATCAGCATGTGTGCTCTGATGACGATCCTCTTCGCGGGCGGCTGGCTGTCCCCGATTCCCTTCGCGCCCTTCACCTGGGTGCCGGGCATCATCTGGTTCGTCCTGAAGACGTCGTTCTTCTTCTTCATGATCGCGCTGGTGAAGGCCTTCGTGCCCCGCTATCGCTACGATCAATTGATGCGGCTCGGCTGGAAGGTGTTCTTGCCGATTTCCCTGGCCATGGTTGTCATCGTGGCGGGCGTGCTGCAGATCACGGGCTGGGCGCATTGAATGTCGCCGGGGTCAAATCCCGGTCTCGTCGGCGCCTTGCTTGGGCTTTGCCTGGGCGTGGCGGAATATGTGATCGTGCTGGGCATGATTGGCTCGGCAGTCGGGCGCGCGGCCAAGCGCGAGCCCGAAAAGGCTGATTTCGCGGGCCTCGGCGCGCGGATGCGCATGGTTCGCCTGGCGCTCCTCGTCGGTGCTTTCGGCGTCTTGCCCGCAGTCGGTTACGTCGCCGGGCGGACGCTCGTCAAATGAGGTGGCAAGTGGAGTTGTTTGAATGAAACTCGACAGAGCCGCGAAGGCGCTCTTCCTGAAGGAATTCGTCGGGGCCATTGGCCTCTCGATGCGCTATTTCTTCAAGCCGAAGGCGACCATCAACTATCCGCACGAGAAGAACCCGATTTCCCCCCGCTTCCGGGGCGAACATGCGCTGCGCCGTTATCCCAACGGCGAAGAACGCTGCATCGCCTGCAAGCTCTGCGAGGCGATCTGCCCCGCGCAGGCCATCACCATCGAGGCAGGCCCGCGCCGCAACGACGGCACGCGCCGCACGACGCGTTATGACATCGACATGGTGAAGTGCATCTACTGCGGGTACTGCCAGGAGGCATGCCCGGTCGATGCCATTGTCGAGGGGCCGAACCAGGAATTCGCGGTCGAAACCCGCGAGGAGCTCTACTACGACAAGACGCGCCTGCTCGAGAACGGCGCGCGCTGGGAGCGTGAGATCGCCCGAAACATCGCGCTTGACGCGCCTTATCGGTGAGATCGCCGTTCTGGCGAATTGACGAGCCGCTCCGCGCCTGTCAGGGCAGGGGGCAGCAGAGACTGAAAGATCAGGAGACCCCGGCGCGCCCCGCGTCCGGGACAACGAGGTTGATGCCATGAATGCCGCCGCGGCCTTCTTTTATATCTTCTCGACCGTGATGATCGGATCGGCCTTCATGGTCATTTCCGCGCGCAATCCGGTTCACTCGGTGCTGTTCCTGATCCTCGACTTCGTCAACGCAGCGGGCATCTTCCTGCTGCTGGGTGCCGAGTTCCTGGCGATGATCATCGTCATCGTTTATGTCGGCGCCGTGGCCGTGCTCTTTCTCTTCGTCGTCATGATGCTGGACGTCGACTTCGCCGAGTTGAAGCAGGGCTTCCTGCAATATCTGCCCATCGGTGCGCTGATCGGTGTCGCGGTGCTCATCGAACTCGTGCTCGTCGTCGGCGCCTGGAACATGGCGCCCGCGTCAATTGGCGCGGCCGGTGCGCCCATTCAGCCCGACGTGTCCAACACGTTGGCGCTGGGGCGGCTGCTCTACACGAAATACGTCTACTTCTTCCAGGCCGCCGGTCTCGTGCTGCTGACGGCCATGATCGGCGCCATCGTGCTGACGTTGCGCCACAAGCCCAATGTTCGCCGTCAGGTCATCGCCGACCAGAACGCGCGCGACAAGTCGGACGTGGAACTCAGGAAAGTGCCCTCGCGGGCAGGCGTGTGAGGATCGGATCATGACCATCGGGCTCAACCAATATCTGATCGTCGCGGCGATGCTCTTCACCATCGGCATCGCGGGCATCATCCTCAACCGCAAGAACATCATCGTCATCCTGATGTCGGTGGAGTTGATCCTGCTGTCGGTGAACATCAACCTCGTCGCCTTCTCCAGCTTCCTGGGCGATCTGACGGGGCAGGTGTTCTCGCTGTTCATTTTGACGGTGGCAGCCGCCGAGGCGGCCATCGGACTGGCGGTTCTCGTCACCTACTTCCGCAACCGCGGCTCTATCGCGGTTGAAGACATCAACATGATGAAGGGCTGAGCGGACGTATGTACACTGCAATCGTCTTTCTGCCCCTTCTCGGCTTTCTCATCGCCGGCATCTTCGGACGCCAGCTGGGACCACGCCCCTCGGAACTCGTCACGACGGGTCTGCTCTTCGTCTCGGCGGTTCTCGCCTGGGTGACCTTCATCAGCGTCGGCTACGGCCACGTTCCGCTCAACGTGCCGGTGATCGCCAACTGGATGACGTCGGGCTCGCTCCGCGTGGACTGGGCGCTGCGCGTCGACACGCTGACGTCGGTCATGCTCGTCGTCGTGACGACCGTCTCCGCGCTCGTGCACCTCTATTCCATCGGCTACATGAACGAAGATCCGGCGCGTCCGCGCTTCTTCGCCTACCTGTCGCTCTTCACCTTCGCCATGCTCATGCTGGTGACGGCCGATAACCTCGTTCAGATGTTCTTCGGCTGGGAAGGCGTCGGTCTCGCCTCCTATCTGCTGATCGGCTTCTGGTACGAGAAGCCCTCGGCGAATGCCGCAGCCATCAAGGCCTTCGTCGTCAACCGCGTCGGTGACTTCGGCTTCGCGCTCGGCATCTTCATGATCTTCGCGCTGACGGGATCGGTCGGCTTCGACCAGATCTTCGCCGCGGCCCCGGGCCTCGCGAACAAGACTATCCACGTCTTCGGCATGAACGTCGATGCCATGACGCTGACCTGCCTGCTGCTCTTCATGGGCGCGATGGGCAAGTCAGCACAATTCCTGCTGCACACCTGGCTGCCGGATGCGATGGAAGGCCCGACGCCCGTGTCGGCCCTCATCCATGCCGCCACCATGGTGACGGCAGGCGTGTTCATGGTGGCGCGTCTCTCGCCGCTCTTCGAACAGGCTCCCGCCGCGCTCACCGTCGTCACCATCGTCGGCGCGACCACGGCCTTCTTTGCCGCGACCGTCGGCCTCGTGCAGAACGACATCAAGCGCGTCATCGCCTATTCGACCTGCTCGCAG
>JAQGKN010000177.1 GCA_028290085.1 Hyphomicrobiales bacterium | reverse complement strand
GCAGGCGCGCGGCACCTCGGTAACCACCATCGAGGGGCTGGCAAAGGCGGACGGCACACTGCATCCCATGCAGGAAGCCTTTCGCGAACATCACGGCCTGCAATGCGGCTTCTGCACGCCGGGCATGGTGATGATGGGCATCGACATCGCCCGCCGTCATCCGCACGCCGATGAGCAGACGGTGCGCCACGAACTCGAAGGCAATATTTGTCGTTGCACGGGGTATCAGGGCATCGTGGAAGCAATTGTGGATGCCAGCGCCAAAATGGCCGACGCAGGGGAGAAGGTCTGATGCAGGACTTCACCTTCCACACGCCGGTCGCAGTCGGGGACGCTGCCAAATTGCTCGGCTCCTGCGAGGACCCCAAGCTCATCGCGGGCGGCATGACCTTGCTGCCGACGCTGAAGCAGCGCCTCGCCGAGCCGACCGATCTCGTCGATCTTGGCGCCATCCCCGACATCAAGGGCATCTGCCGCGATGGTGACGACATCGTCATCGGCGCCATGACCTGCCACGCCGATGTCGCAGCGTCGACGCTCCTGCTGGAAACCATTCCGGGTCTGGCCGGCCTCGCGGGCCAGATCGGCGATCCCGCCGTGCGCCATCGCGGCACCATCGGCGGCTCCATCGCCAATGCCGATCCGGCCGCCGATTATCCCGCCGCCGTGCTGGGTTTTGGCGCCACCGTCGTCACCAACCAGCGCAAGATCGCGGGCGAGGATTTCTTCGTCGGCCTGTTCGAAACGGCGCTGGAGCCGGGCGAAATCATCACCACGGTGCGCTTTCCCATTCCGGTCTGGTCCAACTACCAGAAGCTGCGCAACCCGGCGTCGGGCTACGCGGTCGTTGGCGTTCTCGTCGTGCAGACGAAGGACGGCGTGCGCGTTGCAGTCACCGGGGCAGGCGGGTCCGCCTTCCGCGTCAGCGAGATGGAAGAAGCTCTGTCCAAGGACTTCTCGGCCAAGAGCCTGGAAGGCATCAAGGTCGATGCCGATGGCCTGAACGCGGACATGCATGCGAGCGCAGCCTATCGCGCGCATGTGATCGGCGTGCTCGCCAAACGCGCGGTTCTCTCGCGCGCCTGAGGTCGCACACACACTGGCTTTCCGCGGAGGCTGCCGTAAGATCGGCCGTCCTCTGCGGAGTGCCAGCATGCCGCGTCATCTGTCTGCGCTCGCCCTACTGATCGTCCTCGCTGGCGCGGCGCCCGCGCGGGCCGAGCCAGTGGATCTCAATCTCGCACTCGCGGTGGACGCGTCGGGCAGTGTCGATCAGCGCCGTTTCGAATTGCAAAAGCGCGGTTACGCAGCGGCTTTTCGCAATCCGCGCGTCTGGCGCGCCATCCACTCCGGCATGATCGGTGCCATCGCCGTCACCATGTATCAATGGACTGGGCCTCGCATGCAAGCCGAGGCTGTCGGCTGGATGATCGTGCGCGATCAGGACAGCGCGGAGGCGTTCGCAGCCGCCATCGAGGCAACCCCGCGCATGCTCTTCGGCGGTGGCACCTCGATCAGTGGCGCCATCGACCGAGGCGTCACCCTCATGGCCACCGCGCCCAACGAGCCGTCACGCCGCGTAATCGATGTCTCGGGTGACGGCGCCAACACGAGCGGCCGCGAGGCCAGCGACGCACGCGACGAGGCGGTCGCCAAAGGCATCGTCATCAACGGCCTGCCCATCCTCTCCGTCGAGCCTTTTCTCGACCGCCATTATTCCGAAGAGGTCATCGGCGGCGAGGGCTCTTTCATGATTGCGGTGCGCGATTACGACGCCTTCGGCGATGCGATCCTGCGCAAGCTGATCGCGGAGATTGCCTCACTGCCTTGACGCTTCCCCCAATCAGCGCGACACAAGGACCAAGAAAAAAGATCTGGGAGGGGACTATGGCCGATTCCGGCGCCGATGCGTTTCGCTCGGCTGACAGCGTGCTGCGTGCGCGCTCGCTTGCACTCGTGGGCGCGTCTGAGCGCGGGCGATGGCCTGCCCAGATCGTCGGCGCCTTGCGCGAGCATGGCTTTCCCGGAAAGCTCTATCTCGTCAATCCGCGCCAGAGCACGGTCTTTGGCGAGAAGGCCTATCCCTCTCTGCGCGATCTGCCTGAAGCCGTCGATCATGCCATGATCATCGTGCCCGCGACTGCGGTAACCGATGTGCTGGAAGACGCTGCGGCGCGCGGAATTCGCTCCGCCACGATCTACGCAGGCGGTGTTGGCGACGGCGAAGATCCGGCCTCGCAGGCGCGCGGAGCATGGGTTCGCGAATTCCTCAGGCGTTCGCCGATGCGGCTCGCAGGGCCCAATTGCATGGGCGCGCATTCCTTCCGTGAAAAGCTGTTCGCCTATCCCAATCCTGAACTGGCAGCGCTTGATCCGGGGCCGGTCGGCTGCGTGTTCCAGTCTGGCGGCACGTTGCAATTCTTCATGAAGACGGGCGCGTCGCGCGGCCTGCGCTTTTCCTACGGCATCTCCTCGGGCAACGAGATCGATCTCGATCTCGCCGATTACGTGAACTTTCTCGTCGACGATGAACACACGCGCCTGATCGTGCTGTTTGTCGAAGGCATCCGCCGCCCGCGCGCCTTCATGAATGCTGCCGCGCGCGCGCTCGCTTGCGGCAAGCCGATACTCGCGCTGAAGACGGGCGCTACCGCGCGCTCGCGCGAGGCCGCACAATCGCACACCGGCGCAATTGCAGGCGATTACCAAGCCTTTCAGGCGATGTGCGACCGCTACGGCATCGTCCATTGCGTCAATCTCGACGATATCGTGGAGACGACGCTGGCCTTCCAGTCGACGCGCCGTCCGCGGGGTCCCCGCATCGGCTTCGTCACCACGTCCGGTGGCACGGTCGACATGCTCTACGATTACGTGGAGAGTGAAGGCGCCACGCTCGCCAGCTTCTCCCCCGAGACGGATCGTAACCTGCGGCCCTACATGCAGGACGAGATCAAGCCGCGAAACCCGCTGGATGTTGGCATTCCCTCGACGCTGAAAGCCGCCGCCGATCTCTGCTCCATTGTCGCCGCCGACGAGGGCGTGGACATGCTAGCATGGGCCGGACAATTGCCGGGCCGCCGCACCAAGACATGGGAAGACACAACGCCGCTGCGCGACATGCTAGCTACGACAGACAAGCCGGTGCTCGGTTTTGCGCGCATGACTTATCAGGTCAGCGCGGAAGGGCAGGTGCTTCAGGACGCAGTGGGATTCCCGTTTCTGCAGGGCCTGCAACCGACGTTGCGCGCGATGAACGCGCTCTGGTTTCACGCCGCACGGCAGGGACGCGAACCGCGTAGACCCGAACCCGCGAAGCCCACCGGCATCACGCCCGAGACGCTGCATGCAAAGCTCGCGAGCTACGGCATCCACGCCCCGCGCAGCGAGCAGGCCGCGAGCCCCGAGGCGGCCGCTGAAGCCGCCGCGCGCATCGGCTTTCCCGTCGCGCTGAAAATCCGCTCGCCCGATATCCTGCACAAGACCGAATCTGGCGGTGTCGCGCTCGACCTGCGGGACACGCAAGCAGTGCGTGCGGCGGCCCAGCAGATGCTCACGCGCGCGGGCGATGCGCGCATCGAGGGCTTCGACGTGCAGCAGATGGTCACAGGTGGCATCGAGGCCATCGTCGGCGCGCGCGACGATGCGCTCTATGGTCCCATGCTGCTCGTCGGTTCGGGCGGCATTCTCGTCGAACTGCTCGACGACGCGAAGCTCGCCATGCTGCCACTGGAGCAAAATGAGGTCGAGGGCATGATCTCCGACCTGAAACTGGCGCGTCTGCTCGCGGGCTATCGCGGCCGTCCGGCGGCCGATCACGCAGCGCTGAGCGAGGCGGCACTGGCGCTCGGACGCTTTTTCCTCGATCATCGCGCGGAGATTGCGGACATCGAGATCAACCCTCTCGTCGTGCGCGAAGCAGGGGCAGGCGTGATCGCGCTGGACATCCGAGTCCTCTGGCGATGATGCGACAGGAGCGGGAGCACGTGGTTTTTCATGAGCAGTGATGCCAGACGGAGCGGCATGGCCGTTTTCCGCTTCCGCGACTATCGCAATTACGTCGGAGCGCGTTTTCTTTGGACGCTCGGACTGCAGGTCCAGAATATCGCCGTTGCCTGGCTGGTTTATGCGCTGACGCACGATCCTTTCGCGCTCGGCCTCATCGGCCTCTGTGCCTTCATCCCTTCGGTGCCGCTCTCGCTCATCACGGGCCCCACGGCTGATCGCTACGACCGCCGCCTCATCGTCATTCTGGGCTGCGCCGCCATGGCGCTCTGCGCAGGTGTACTGTTTCTGCTGGTGCTGAACGGCGGTGTCGAGGCGGGGCGGATGTATCCGATCTACGCGACCATCGTCTTCGTCGGTGCCGCCCGGGCCTTCGCCAATCCGGCGGGGCAGGCACTCATGACCAATCTCATCCCCGACGAGGAATTCCCCAGCGCCGTCGCCTGGAACAATTCGACCAACCAGATGGCCAATGTTGGCGGCCCTGCGCTCGGTGGCCTGCTGTTTCCCTTCGGCACCATGGTGCCCTTCGCCTTCGCGACATTCTGTTTCGTGCTGGCCGTGATTCTTGCAATTGCAATCCGTACCCGGCCTCCGCGTGCGGAGAATGTGCGCGCCACCTGGTCTGTGATCGTCGCGGGCTACCGTTTCATCTGGTCGCGGCCCGTGATTCTGGGCGCCATCACGCTCGACCTCGTGGCAGTTCTGCTTGGCGGCGCCACGGCGCTCTTGCCGGTCTTCGCCAAGGACATTTTCGAGACGGGGCCATGGGGTCTCGGCGTCCTGCGCGCGATGACCTCCATCGGCTCCATCGGCGCGGCGCTTGTGCTGGCCAATTACCCGCTGCGCGCCCATGTCGGCCGCACCATGTTCATCTGCGTCATCATCTATGGCTGCTGCACGATCGGCTTCGGCCTCTCGACCAGCATTATATCAGCGGCCTGTTTCCTGCTGGTGCTCGGCGCGGCAGACATGGTCAGCGTCGTCATTCGCCAATCGCTGATCCAGATCGAGACGCCCAATGAGATGCGCGGCCGCGTCATGGCAGTGCATACGATTCTCACGGGCACCTCGAACCAGCTCGGTGAATTCGAGTCGGGCACCCTCGCGCATTTCATTGGCGCCGTGCCCGCAGTGCTCTTTGGCGGCGCCAGCGCAGTCATCGCAGCGGTCGCATGGATGCGCATGTTCCCCGGATTGCGCGACCGGCAGAAGATCGGAGTCTAGAGCGGCGGCGCCATGAAGGAGCCGTTGGTCGGATCCACCCAGACCAACTGATCGGTGACGCCGCGCACGCCGGGACGATTCTCGGCACACACGCGGATGGCATCGCGCTCGCGCTCATCGAAGATCGTGCCGCTCAGCGTGACATGGCCGTCATGCACAGCGACATGGATCGCGCCGGGCGGCGCCCAATTGTGAGCATCGATCTCCGCGATGAGGCCACGGCCGATTTCATCATCGCCGCCTTTGACAATGTCCACCGCCTCTGTGGCGTTCAGGAAGGCGCGCAGCAGGTCCGCGCGTGTGACAATGCCCACGACGCGGTTGTCGCGCAGGACAGGCAGGCGCTTGATTCGCCTTTTTTCCATCAGGGCGACAACTTCCTCAAGCGACGTTTCTTCGTTCACCGAGATGGGTTCGTCGGTCATCACATCCGCCACGCGGCGCGAATGGCTCTGCACGTAGTCGGCCGCGCTGCGGCCCGGGCCGAGCAGGAAGTCGAGCCATTTCGGGCGCTGCTTTTCCGTGCCGATTTCAGCGCGCCGCAAAAGGTCGCCCTCGCTCAGCATGCCGACGAGCGTGCCATCAGCGTTGACGACAGGCAGTCCGCTGACATGGGCGCGTAGCATAGTCGAGATCGCCTCCCGCACCGGCACGTCGGGCGAAATCGTAATCGTCGGTGAGGTCATCACAAGACGGGCTTCCATGGTGTCCTCCAATGAAAAGGTTTCAGCAAAGGATTGCGCTCGGTCCCGCGGCAGCGCTTTGACCACGATCAATAGCAGAACCGGAGCCGGCCGGAAATGTCCCGCCTATTCAAGCTTTGCAGTCGAGCCTATGATGGCTTTTTTTATTATCGGATTTCGAGATGAAGACCCGTCAGGACAGCGACATTACGAACGCGTCGGGGGTATCGCGCAGGCGAAGTTTTCCGGCAGCGACGCCGGTTACAGCGTCCGTGACTTCTCTTGCCGTTGCACCGGCGCTCGCAACCGAACCGGTCGAGAAGCGCGGGCGCCTGAGCCGCACTGGTTTATGGCTCGAGCGGCACGCCATAGCTTTCGCCTGGGTGCTGGTGTCGCTCGGCAT
>JAQGKN010000167.1 GCA_028290085.1 Hyphomicrobiales bacterium | reverse complement strand
GCCTCGACGGCGAGCTTTCCCTTGTATTTGGGATCGAGAAGATCCGCGTAGGTCTTCGGGCGGTCCGCTTCGGGAATGGCGCGTGTGTTGACGGCAGCGGTGATGATCTGGAGCCGCGTGCCGAGCCAATCGCCGGGCGCCGACGCCTGGGGCACAAGATCGGCGATGACAGGCGATTTGATGGCCTGCAGCATCTTTTCGCGATGCAGGGCCTCGAGACCGGATTGATCGGTCTCGAAGGCATCGACCTCGAAGCGGCCGCCGCGATATTCGGTCGTCGCGCGCTGGATGATGTCTTCGGAATTGGACCGCCAGACGACAATCTTCACGCCGTATTTCGCCTCGAAGGCGGTCTTCAGCATGTTCATGTCGGCGACGGTATGGGACGTGTAGAGGGTCAGGGAACCCTCTTTCTTTGCGCCCTCGATCAGGCGCTGTGTCCGGTCAGCGCCGGTATAGCCCGCGATCTCGGCGACCCGCGATGTCTGCGCGTGTACCGGCAAGACGCCGAAGGAAAAGGTGGTGATTAACGCGAGCGCGACGCCCGCCACGATCTGTGTCGACCTCATCAGACTGCTCACTCCCTGCTCCGAGCCCTGTTTGCGGGTCTCTTTGCAGCGATCTTAGGCACGTCCGGTCGATTTCGCCAAATAGCTGGCGAGCGGGGCGTCAACGACCTCACCCGCCAGCTTGTGTCGTCAGGATCAGTCGGCAACAGCGCGCGTGGTACCGGCCTTGCGATCCCAGAACAGCGTCACCTTGCTGACGCTGCAGAGATTGACGTTGTGGAATTCGGCTTCGTCCTCGTCCTCGTCCTCGTAGACGACCTTGATGTCGAACTTGCAGGCGCCGCCCTCGCCCGAGAAATGCACGTTCACGGTGCCGCCGTCCGGGATGGAATCGTCGTCGAGGATGTCATCGCCGTATTTGTCGGCGTCGGCCGGGCTGACATAGACCTCATCGATCTGGTAGCCCGTCGAATTGACGATCTGAAAGTCCTGCTTGGCGGCCGCGAGCGCGAGGCTGGAGGCAACAGACGCGGCGAGAAGGGACGTGATGAAAAGCAGCTTGCGCATGGGATATCCTGAATGTCTCGGTTGCGATCACAGCGGACGTCGAGGCGTGTGAGCGCCCGAGACATCGGCCTCCGGTGGCTGCGAGACCACCGGAAGCTGGACCTTATTGGAGCAGTGCGGGCGCTGCAACATACGGCACAGCTTGCGCAGCAAATGTTGCGAAGTATCTGAAGTATTTGTGGACCCTCAGAGATGGAGCTTCAGGATTCGCTTCGCATTGTCCCAGCAGACCTGGGCGCGCACGTCCTCGGAAATGTCGACGGTCTCGATGAAATGGGCGGCTTCCTGCGTGCGTTCGAACGGGTAATCGGCGGAAAACATCACCTTGTCCGTCCCGAGCGCGGAGAGGGCGCAATGCAGCGGTTCGGCGGAACAGACGCCGGAGGTCGTGACCACGATATTGTCGCGGATATATTCGCTCGGCGGCCGTTTCAGCGTGCGGCCCTTGCGATTGGCGATTTCCCAGCGGCTGTCGAGGCGCCAGAGCTGGAAGGGGATGGCCTCGCCCATATGGCCGAGGATGAGCGTCGCGCCCGGATGGCGCTCGAACACGCCGGAGAAAACGAGGCGCAGGGCATGCGTCGCCGTTTCCACGCCCCAACTCCAGACGGGACCCCAGAGCTCGGAATGGCCGTCATACAAGGCCGGCGTATCCACCGGATTGTTCGGATGGATGTAGAGCGGTGCGCCGAGTGCGGCAGCGCGCTCCCAGAATACCTCGTTGCTGTCATGGTCCAGATAGACGCCGTTGGTCGAGCCGTTGACCATGGCGCCGGAGAAGCCGAGCTGGGTCACACAGCGCTCGAGTTCGTCAGCTGCCCGCTTTGGGTTCTGCATGGCCAGATGGGCGAGGCCGCCATAGCGCTTTGGCTGCTTGGCGATTTCGGCGCACAGAAAATCGTTCACCTCGGTCGCGCGTCGCATGGCGAGGGCCTCGTCGCGCTCGATCTGGACGCCGGGACCCGCCAGCGCCAGCACCGCGAATTCGATGCCGTGACGATCCATTTCATCGAGGCGGCGGTCGCCGAAATCCGAAAGCGCGACCAGAGCCTTGCCCGAGAGATCCGGGCTGATGTTGACCAAGGTCGAGGCCCAGTAGTCGACGAAATCGGGCGCCATGAAGTGCTCTTCGAGGGCGATTTTCTTGATGGTCATGGGGCGTCGTCCTTTCAGACTTCAAAGATCTTTTTGGCGGTGGCGTGCAGGCAGGGGCCGGGCCCGTGCGCGCCGACGATGTAATTGTCGCAGATGACCGCGAAGATGGAGTAGGTCTCGAAGCCCGGATGGACCGCGAGATTCATGCCCTCGGCGATGCTCATCGTCTCGTCGCGGCGGATCAGCGGGCGCTCGACCATGTCGTAGCCCTGCCCATGCGAATAGAGCCGGATCTCCGGAGGCATCGCGTGTGCGATCATGTAGGTGTCGTGCGCTTCCGCGATCTCGCGAGCTGGCATGCCCGGCCGGATTAGCGCCAGCGTGTGGTCCTGCGCGGCCTTCACAGCGGCGAAACCGTCGAGCAATTCCTGCGAGGCCTTGCCGAGACAGAGCGTGCGAGCGATCTCGGTGTAGAAGCCCCCGGGGCCGTTGACCTCGATCAGCAGCGACAGGTGGTCACCCGCCTCCAGTGTGCGGTTCTGGAAGTGGCGGCCCATGAAGCCCGAGCGGACGCCGATCTTCGCCGACGCGCCGAGGAAGATGCCCTGCTCGCTGCCGAGCTTTTGCGCCACGTGCTGGGCGTGCGAGGTCACGTCGATGTCGCTCAGGCCCGGCTTAATGAAGGCGCAGACGGCGGCGAAGACGTCGTCCTGAAGCGTGGCGACGCGGCGGATGAGCGCCTGTTCTTCGGGGCTTTTGATCGCCTTCAGCATCTCGACCGCATCGGTCACATCGACCAGCGCCGCCTCGTCGAGGCCTTCGCGCAGACGCTTGTCGAAAGCGGCCAGAAAGCCTGCCGGATTGACGAGGCCGACGCGCTTTGCGCCGTGCGCCTTCAGGTCCGTGACAGCGAGATCGGCGTCGTAGGGGATCGTGTAGTCGATCGAAGGGAAGGAGGGCGTCGTCAGAATCGTGCCGACGCCGCGATGGATCTCGTCCTTGCCTTCCAGCACGCGGCGCCCGCCGAAGGGTCCCATCTCGACCACGGTCATCAGGTCGCGCGCGTAGAACAGGACGGTGCGCGGATAGCCGTTGTTGGCGGGGATATCGGTGAACCATTTCACGCCGCCGCCGAGCCAGTCGTTGGTGGCCTGAACGACGAGCGCGTCGAGCTTCTGTTCCGCCATCAGCGCCCGAAGTGCCTGCCAGCGGCGGTCCAGTTCGGCGTCTGAGATGCGCGTGAGGATGCGCGGGTGATCGGTCATGGGTCAGCCCCGAACGAGGTTCCGGAAATCGGACATGCGGCCTTCCACGAAGGCGCGCACGTTGTGAATGAGCAGGGGCAGGATCTGCTCGGCATAATTCTCGGCCATGCCGCCGATGTGCGGCGTCATCAGAACGTTGTCCATGGACCAGAGCGGGCTCGAATTCTGCAGGGGTTCCTCGACGAATGTGTCGAGCCCGGCGCCTGCGATGCGGCGCTCGCGCAGCACCTCGACAAGGGCCTCTTCATCGACGACGGGGCCGCGCGCGAGATTGAGGAACACGCCATGCGCGGGCATGGCTCTGAGAACTTCGGCGCTGATGATCTTCAATGTGTCGCGCGTGAAGGGCAGGATCGCGATCAGGAAATCCGCGCGCGCGGCCACTTCCACAAGGCGCTCGCGCGTGACGATTGCGTCAAATCCTTCGACCTTCGTGCGGCCCGAGCTGACGCCGATCACATGCATGCCGAAGGCCTTGCAGCGGCGCGCCAGATCTTCCGAGATCAGGCCGATGCCGACGAGCACGACGGTCTTTTCCTGCAACAGGCGCTGCGGGCGGCGATCCCAGATCTTGCGCTGCTGGTCATCGAGCACGTGGCGAATGTCGCGTGCAAAATTCAGCATGTAGAAAAACGCGAGTTCCGACATCTGCGGGCCATGGATGCCGCGCGCGGAGGTGATCGTCACGTCCTTGCGCATCCGCGGCATCATGATGAGTGGATCGGTGCCTGTGGTGAGCGCCTGGATCCAGCGCAGATCCTTGGCCTCATCCACCATGCGCTCGGTGATGCACTGCGCGAGGCCCATGATGACCTGTGAGCTCGCGCAATGAGGCAGAACCTCCGCCTCGGTGCGGCCCGCGTGCACTGTGATGCCCGGGATTTCGGCTTGCAGACGCGCCGCGTAAATCTCTGCCTCGTCCTCGATGATTGTAATCTGGAGTGTCATCGGA
Source organism: Hyphomicrobiales bacterium (assembly GCA_028290085.1). Taxonomy (GTDB): domain Bacteria; phylum Pseudomonadota; class Alphaproteobacteria; order Rhizobiales; family Beijerinckiaceae; genus Terripilifer. The sequence goes on along the minus strand of JAQGKN010000167.1, from coordinate 2,217 downwards.
CCTTATCCGTAAAGACGCCTGGGCAGCCAAAGGGCCAGTTCCGGGAAGATGAAAAGCAGAATGATGAGCACGAAGGGCGCGATCAGGAAGGGCATGATGCCACGATAGATCGAGGTCAGCTTCACGTTGGGAACCTGCGCCTGGATCACGAAAAGGTTCATGCCTACGGGCGGATGAATCAACCCGAGTTCAACGACGATGACGACGATGATCGAAAACCATATCGGATCGTAGCCATATTGCACGACGAGCGGCAGGAAGACGGGCACGGTGATGAGGACCATGCCTATGCCTTCGAGAAAGCAGCCGATCACGACGTAGGCAACGATGATGAGCGCCATCACGGCGAGGCCGGGAAGCTCCAGCGATTTGGCGGCCTGCGCCAGCAGCAGTGGCAATTGCGTCTGCACGATGAAATAGGCAAAGAGCGTCGCGCCGATGACGATGGCAAAGAGAAGAGCGCTGGTGATGACCGAGCCTTCCACCGCACTCATCAGCTGCTTGACGCCGAGACGCCGACCGATGAGGCCGAGCAGAATGGCGCCGAAGGCACCTACCGCGGCTGCTTCTGTCGGGCTGAAAATGCCTGCGTAAATGCCGCCGATGGTGGCGATGAAGAGAAGCAGGAATTGCCAGGGCTGGCGCAGCGCGTTCAGCCGTTCGCGCCACGTCACGTTCTCGACGGTCGGCGCATATTCGGGCTTGAGGTGAGCGACCACGAGCGCCACCGCAATGTAGATGGCGGTGAGCACGAGTCCTGGTATCAGCGCTGCCGCAAAAAGCTTGGGCACCGATTGCTCGGCGATGGCCGCGTAGATCACGAGGATGATCGAGGGCGGGATGAGAATGCCGAGGCTGCCGCCCGCAGCGATGGAGCCGGTCGCGAGGCCGTCGTCATAGCCGGCCTTGCGCATCTCGGGAAGAGCGATGCGCGTCATCGTGGCGGCCGTTGCAATGGACGAGCCGCAGACCGCACCGAAGCAAGCGGAGGCGCCGATGGCGGCCACCGACAGGCCTCCGCGTATTCCAGACAACAGCACGCGAGCGGCATTGAAGAGATCCGCCGAGAGCCGTGTCGAAGAGGCCACGTCGCCCATCAGGATGAACAGCGGGATCACCGAAAGCGTGTAGGCCGAGGACGTGTCGAAAGGTGTCGTGCCGAGAATGGCGAAGGCGCTGGACCAGCCACCCACGACCGTGTTGCCGACGAAGCCCACCAGCACCAGCGCCGCCCAGACGGGCACCCGCAGGAACAGCAGCAAGAAGAGGCAGCCGACGCCGATGGCGCCAATCCATTGGGCGCTCACAGGCGTTCCCCCCCGTGATGTCTGGTGACAGGCTGGAACATGGCGCCGATCGCGCAAAACAGCGTGCCGACGAGTCCGGCGATGGCGATGGCCCAGAGAATCCAGATCTGCATCCCGAGTTCGAGCTTGCGGTCGCCGTATTCGAAGGCCTGATGCGCCGGCGAGGCCATGGCCCAGATGATGAGGGCGAGCAGCAGCACTGTCACGACATCGGAGATGCGGATCAGGATCGTCGCGACGCGGTCGCTGACGACGGAATCGATGAGGTCGATGACGATGTTCTGCCGCGCGAAGAAGCAGGCGGCGAGCCCGTGAAATACGAAGACGACAAGACTCGCCTCGACGATGTCGTAGGAGCCGTGGATCGGCGTGCCGAAGACATAGCGCAAGGTGACGTCGAGAACGGTCACCATCATCATGACGCCCAGCGCCAGCATGGCGAGTTTCAGCTGCGCGTTCTTCAGTTTTTCGGCGATGCCCCGGATGGGGTTTGTGTCGGCCATGCTCGTCCCCCAACGCAGTGTCACGAAAGGCCGGCCACGAGGGCCGGCCTTCTCTTGATCATTTCGTGTAGGCGTCGAGGAACTTGCGGCCCGGCTTGCCGGCCTTTTCGAGCGGTTCCACCGCCTTGTCGACGATGGGAGTCAGCAGGCCCTTCACAGCTTTCAGCTCGGCGTCGGGCATCGTGGTGATCTGCACGTTTTTGGCCTGCATGTAGGCGCGCCCGGCTTTTTCGTTCTCGTCGAAGGCGGCACCAAACTTTTCCGCCATCGCGGGGCCGGTGGTCTTTTCGATAAGGGCCTGCAGGTCGGCGGGAAGCGAGGTGAATTTCGCCGGGTTCATGACGACCGCGAAGGAAGCCGTGCTGACGCCGGGCTCGAGCGAATATTTCACGACCGTGCCGAGATCG
>JAQGKN010000022.1 GCA_028290085.1 Hyphomicrobiales bacterium | reverse complement strand
AGTCACAGCTCTCATCGCGCTGGTGATGGTGGCAATCAGCCCGCTGGTTGCGCATTTCTATGGCGACTCGCGCCTGATCGCGCTCACCTCCGCCTGGGGCGTCATCATGCTGCTGGGCAGCATGGGCTTTGGCCAATACGCACTTCTCGGACGGGCCTTTCGTTTTCAGGCGCTGGCCGTCATCGATATGCTTTGCTCCGTCGCCGCGTTCGTGACGGTGACCTTCATCGCCTGGTACTGGCCGAGTTACTGGGCGCTCTGGGCGTCCGGCGTCGCCTCCGTCACCTGCTGGGGCATTGCGTCCATGGTGGCCTCAGGCTGGCGCCCCGGCCTGCCGAAACGGGGTGTGGATCTCGAAGGCATGTTCGGCTTTGGCATGAACATCACGGTCCATAATTTCGCGAATTATGCCAGCCGCAACCTCGACAACATCCTCATTGGGCACAATTTCGGCGCGCTGATCCTCGGGTATTACGACCGCGCCTATAAGCTGCTGCTGTATCCGCTGGAAAACATCGGCGGCCCGATCTCGCGCGTCATGGTGCCCATTCTCAGCCGCATGCATGGCGACGATGACAAATTCCGCCGCGCCTACCTGCAAGCCAGCGGGCTGCAAAGCCTGCTCTGCATACCCGGCATGGCGGTCGCTATTGGCTGCTCCGGCGAACTCATCCGCATCCTGCTCGGCGAAACCTGGATGCCGGTGGCGCCCATCTTCTTCTGGCTGGGCCTAGCCGGTCTGATTCAGCCGCTTATCGATTCGACCAGTTGGCTGTTCATCGCGCAGGGGCGATCACGCGAGCTGATGGGCACTAGCGTGGCGACATCCACCGTCACAGTTATCGCCTTTGTCATTGGGCTTCGTTGGGGCGCGGTTGGTGTCGCCTGCGCTTACGCCATCGTGGAATATGTCTACCGCATACCGCTTCTGGTCATCCTTGCCGGACGCAAGGGCGCGGTGACGCGCGCCGACCTGATGCTCGGCCTGCTGCCGCTGCTAACTGCCGCGGGACTCACCCTGCTGACCCTCGACCAATTACGCGAGCTCACCACCTTCAAGGGCTGGCAACTTATCCTTGTCGCGCTGCCCATCGCTTATGCCCAGGCGCTTCTGATGCTTGCGATCCTCCCGACGGGGCGCCAGCAGATTGCATCCATTTACAGGCTCGCGACCGACAGCCTGAAAATCCTCACGCCAGCCCGCCGCGAAACGTGAGCAAAAGCGCGCCATTTTGAAACCGGCGCAGCTTCTGTCATTCTGTCCCCAAAATCAGAAGCTGAACCAGCTTCAAGATGAGGAAACGGTCCGCGCAGCAACGATGCGCGAACCATCGGGAGGGACAATTCGATGAAGAACCACGTGAAAATGATTGGTACGGCCATGTTCTGGGCGGCACTCGCCGCATCCCCCGGCGCCCAGGCGCAATCCAATGACGGCATGTTCGCGCGCAAGACCATCACCATCTACATCGGCAATACGGCCGGCGGCAGCTACGATCTCTATGGCCGCATGCTGGCGCGCTATCTCGGCAAGCATCTGCCGGGCACGCCCACCGTCGTCGCCACCAACATGCCGGGCGCGGGTACATTGCGCGCCGCCAATTACATCTACGACGTCGCTCCCAAGGACGGCACGGCCATCGGCATCGTCACCGAGACGCTTGCCCTCGAGCAGGTCACCTCGAACCCGGCTGTCCAATACGACGCCGCCAAGTTCAACTGGGTGGGTCGCATGGCTTCATCGAACAACGTGCACATCCAGTGGCACACCGCCAAGGTGCAATCCATCGAGGAGGCCAAGACGACCGAGACAGCTGTCGCTGCCGCGGGCGCGGGCAATATTTCTGAGACGATCCCGACCCTCATGAATCGCGTGCTGGGCACGAAATTCAAGGTCGTCAGCGGCTACCCGGCGTCTGCCGAAGGCATGCTCGCAATGGAGCGCGGCGAGGTCGATGGCACGGCCACGTCCTGGGCAGCACTTCGCACCGGCAAGAAAGAATGGCTGCGCGACAAGAAGATCAAGATCATCCTGCAGGACGTGCCCGAGCGTAGCGCCGACCTGCCCGATGTTCCAGCACTCGGTGAACTCGGCGCCACGGTTGCGGACAAGCAATTGCTCGGCCTCTATGCCAGCGGGGGCGCCATCGGCCGCGCCTTCATCGCCCCGCCCGGCGTGCCCGCCGAGATCATCAAAGTCTTGCAGGACGGCTTCACGGCCATGACCAAGGACCCCGAAGTCATCGCTGAAATGCAGCGCGTCAATCTCGATCTCGACCCGCTGCCGCCCGCGAGCCTGAAGGCCGTGGTCGAGAAGACGCTGGCCACGCCGGACGACGTCAGGGCGCGTGCAAAGTCGATCTTCGGCCGCTGAGCTGCACGCTCGACACCGCAAAAGTTGCTTGATCGAGATCAGGGCGGCGCCCGTGGCGCCGCTCCTAGATATCGATGCACTGGGCGAAGGGTCCCGGCACGCGGGTCACCCCGCCCTGCAACTCGTTTGCATGGAGAGTGTCATGGCTTCATTTTTGCCAAGTCTCTGGTCGAGAAGCGTGGATTTTCCGCGCGATCCGTTCCGCGCGCTGAGCCGCGAAATCGATGACATGATGCGCGACTACGGCCGCCGTTTTCCCTCCCTCGAGGTCGGCGCCACGATGCCGGTGGTTAATATCGCCGAAACCAAAGACGCTATTGAAGTCACAGCAGAACTGCCCGGCGTCGACGCGAACGACATCAAGGTCAGTCTCGAGGGTAACCGCCTGATCATGTCGGGTGAAAAGAAGTCCGAGTCCGAACAGAAGGACAAGGAATGGCACGTGAAGGAATGCAGTTACGGCGCATTCCACCGGTCCATCGCATTGCCCTTCGAGCCCAAGGACGCGGATGTCTCAGCCAATTTCGACAAGGGCATCCTTCACCTCGCGGTGAAGAAACCGGTGGAAGCGGCGAGCAAGGGCCCGAAGGCCATTGAGATCAAAACAGGTGCCCCGTCGCAGATCGCGGCAAAGGAACCCGCTCCGTCACAGCCCTCGAAGGCCGCGTAACAGCGCGGCCCGAGTGATTGGCGACACCCCGGACGAAACGCCCAGAGCTCT
>JAQGKN010000075.1 GCA_028290085.1 Hyphomicrobiales bacterium | reverse complement strand
GCAGGCGGCGATGGAAGGCTATGAAGTGACGACCATGGAAGATGCAGCGCCCCGCGCCGACATCTTCGTGACGGCGACGGGCAACGTCGACGTCATCACTGTCGAGCACATGCGCGCCATGAAGGACCGCTCGATCGTCTGCAACATCGGCCATTTCGACTCGGAGATTCAGGTCGCAGGCCTGAAGAACCTCATGTGGTCGAACGTGAAGCCGCAGGTCGACGAGATCGAGTTCCCGTCGGGACGCCGCATCATCCTTCTTTCAGAAGGACGTCTCGTCAATCTCGGCAACGCGACCGGTCACCCGTCCTTCGTCATGTCGGCCTCCTTCACCAACCAGACGCTCGCGCAGATCGAGCTTTGGACGAAGCAGGGCCAATACGAGAAGAAGGTCTACACGCTGCCCAAGCATCTCGATGAAAAGGTCGCGGCCCTTCACCTCGACAAGATCGGCGTGAAGCTAACCAAGCTCACGAAAGAGCAATCGACCTATCTCGGCCTGCCCGAGCAGGGCCCCTACAAGCCCGATCACTATCGCTATTGAGCAACAGGCTCAGTTAAAACGTAGGCCAGACGCCTCCGCCCCCTCGGGCGGGGGCGTTTGCATTTCGTTAACCACTTTCTCTACAGCGCTCCCTCCGAGTAAAGTGAAGTGATTCGAGTGACCAGCGATGCGCTTCATAGGCGCCGCGCACAAAGGCCGCCGCGCGAGGCCGCGTGGAGGTATGGACTGACGGAGGGGCAGGCGGGGAATGGGAAGGCGAAATCGTTGGAGGCACGCCGCATGCGCATGCACAGCTCTTTGGCCAGTCCCCATCGTGCTTACAACCCTGACAGAGCCGGCCGCCGCACAGGCGCAACTCGCCACTGAAGCCCTTGCGGGTTCTCAGGGAGTCGTCGGCATCTCCGTCGCGATCGCCTTGGGCGCCTTCGCAACCGCAGCCACCCTTTTGCACATTGCCGGGCGCAAGGCGTGGGGCCTGCGCGAGGCCGAACTCGCCGCTGAACTCAGCGATGTGCGCGCGCGGCTCGACCGCGCCCATGTGTTTCTCGCAGCAGAACCGCAGGTCGTCGTCGCCTGGGGCTTCGTAAATGATGAACCCGATATCGAAGGCGATCTTAGCCTGCTGACGGATTCTCCCGTCGGTCGGCGCGTGCTGGGGTTCGGCTCCTGGCTCGCGCCACAGCCCGCCCAGCAGCTGGAACGCATGGTCGACCGGCTACGCATGCGCGGCGAAGCCTTTCGGCTGGCGCTGGTGAGTACGAGCGGCCGCCACCTTGAGGTGGAAGGGCGCGCTGTCAGCGGACGTGCCGTCATGCGCATTCGCGACGTCTCCGGCGACCGGCTCGAACTGACGCGCCTGCGCGAACGCTATACGCAAACGGCAGGCCAGCTCGAGTCCTTCCATGTCATGCTCGATGCCGCGCCGGGCCCGGCCTGGCTGCGCGATGTCGACGGACGACTCGTGTGGGTCAATGCCGCCTATCTGCGCGCGGTGGAAGCCCGCAGCCGTGACGACGTTCTCATCAACGGAACTGAATTGCTGGATCATGCCTCGCGCGACGACGCGCAGAGGGCGCGTGGCGCGATGTCGGTCTGGCGTGCGCGCGTTCCCGCCGTCGTTGCGGGGCAGCGTCACATGCTTGAAGTCGTCGATCTCGCGGCGGGCAAAGGGTCGGTGGGCTTCGCAACCGATGTCTCGGAACTCGAGGACGTGCGTGCCGATCTTGGCCGCCAGATGGACGCGCATGCGCGCACCCTCGATCAATTGTCGACTGCGGTGGCAATTTTCGACCGCGGACGCAAGCTCGTCTTCCACAATGCCGCCTATCGGCATCTCTGGTCGCTGGACGCGGCGTTCCTCGATCAGCATCCCGCCGATTCCGAAATTCTCGACCGCCTTCGCGCCGAAGGGCGCCTGCCCGAACAGGCCGATTTCCGCTCATGGAAAGCCGGCCTCATGGCCGCCTATCAATCGGTCGAAACGACGGAGCACGTCTGGTATCTGCCCCACGGGCGCACGCTGCGCACAGTGGTCAATCCCAATCCTCAGGGCGGCGTCACCTATCTCTTCGACGACGTGACTGAGCGTTTCCACCTCGAGTCGCGCTACAATGCGCTGATCCGGGTGCAGGGAGAGACGCTGGATTCACTGAAGGAAGGTGTCGCGGTCTTCGGCACCGATGGACGCCTGAAACTGTTCAATCCGGCCTTCGCCGACCTCTGGCATTGCGACGCCGCGGCGTTGAACGAAAAGCCGCATTTCGATCAGGTCATGTATCTCTGCATGAACCTGCACGACAACAAGGACGATTGGGACGATCTGCGCAGCCTTGTCGCCGGCTTGCACGACGCACGCACTGGCCTCGAGCGCAGGCTCGTTCGCCGCGATGGTTCGATCGTCGATTGCGTCACAGCGCCTCTGCCCGATGGCGCGACGCTGCTGACCTTCACCGACGTGTCGGCGGGCGTGAATGTCGAGCGGGCACTGACCGAGCGCAATCAGGCGCTTCTCGACGCCGAAAAGCTGCGCAACGACTTCGTGCACCATGTGTCCTACGAGCTGCGCTCGCCGCTGACCAACATCATCGGCTTCATCCAGCTGCTCGGCGATGGCGCCATCGGCCCACTCAACACCAAGCAGCGCGAATATACCGGCTATGTCCTGAAATCGTCGGCGGCTCTGCTTGCGATCATCAACGACATTCTCGATCTCGCCTCCATTGATACGGATGCGATGGAGCTGTCGCTGGGCGATGTCGACATCCAGCAGACCATCGATTCAGCGACCGAGGGACTGCAGGACCGTCTTGCGGAATCGCACATTCATCTCAACATCGTGGCGCTCGACGGCATTGGCTCGTTCCGGGCCGACGCCAAGCGCATTCGCCAGATCCTGTTCAATCTTCTGTCCAACGCCATCGGCTTCTCGGAGCCCGGCCAGACGGTGACGCTGGCGGCTCTGCGTCGCCCCGGCGAGGTGATCTTCAAGGTGAGCGACGAGGGCCGCGGCATTCCGCTTGAAGTGCTCGACCATGTTTTCGACCGTTTCCACACCCATACCGTGGGCACGCGTCACCGGGGCGTCGGCCTGGGGCTCGCCATCGTGCGCTCCTTCGTGGAATTGCACGGCGGCGAGGTGCATATCGAATCCGCGCCGGGCGAAGGCACCATCGTGACCTGCGTGTTTCCCGACAACGGTGTTCGCGTGTTAAAAACCGCTTTCGCATGAGGAGCTCTGCTTTGGCGGAAGGAACGATGGCTCGCTGGGAGATTGAACTCCCCGACGAGGATGCAACGGCGGCGCTGGCCCGGCGCGTCAAAACGCTGGTGCGCGCGGGCGACCTGGTTACCCTCTCTGGCGATCTGGGGGCGGGCAAGACGACGCTGGCGCGTGCCTTGATCCGCCTGCTCGCAGACGACCCCGAGCTCGAGGTGCCCAGCCCGACCTTCACGCTGATGCAGATCTACGACGGAACTCAATTTCCCATCGTCCATGCTGACCTTTACCGCATCAAATCGGCAGGCGAACTGGCCGAGCTCGGCTGGGACGAGGCGGCGGACGGTGCGCTCGTTCTCGTCGAATGGGCGGAACGCGCCAGCGACGAATTGCCCGAAGACCGGCTCGATATTGCCCTGCGGCTCGATCCTGCGCGCGGCGACAGCTCCCGCGCCGCCGTGCTTACCGGCTCAGGCTCCTTCGGCCCGCGCCTCGCCCTTGCCAAGGCGCTCGATGCCTTGCTTGAAAGTGTGGGCTGGACGGACGCACGCCGCAGCTTCATGCAGGGTGACGCCTCGACGCGCGCCTATGAGCGGCTGGAGATGCCCGACGGCCGGCGTACGATTCTGATGATCTCGCCGCGTCGCGCCGATGGGCCGCCCGTTCGTTTCGGCAAACCCTATAGCGCTATCGCGCGTCTCGCCGAGGATGTCACGCCCTTCATCGCCGTAGATCGCGCGTTGATCACGCAAGGCTTTTCCGCACCCGATATCTACGCCGTCGACCGCGAAGCGGGCCTTGTGCTGCTGGAAGATCTCGGCGGCGAAACCATCGTCGATGCAGACGGGCCAATTCCGGATCGGTATGCGGCCGCCACCGCCGTGCTGGCGGCCATGCACGCCGCGCCGCGCTCCGACATCATCGACGATGAGCCGGAACCCTATGCCATCCCGCCCTACGATATCGATGCGCTCTCCATCGAGGTCGAATTGCTGGTCGACTGGTACGCGCCCCACATCGCGAGAGTCTCGCTGTCCTCAGGTGCACGCGCGACCTTCGTCAGTCTCTGGCGCGAGGTGCTCGCCGAGATTGTCGAGGCTCCGCCAACCTGGACTTTGCGCGACTATCATTCACCCAATCTGCTTTGGCTCGAACAGCGAGACGGCCTGCGCAAAGTGGGCATCCTCGACTTCCAGGATTGCGTGATGGGCCACCCGGCCTATGACGTCGCCTCGCTTTTGCAGGACGCGCGGGTCACCGTGCCGGACCGGCTCGAAATGCGTCTGCTCGGCGATTATCTGCGCCTGCGCCGCGAAAACGATCCGGGCTTCGACATCGCAGCTTTTGCGCGAGCCTATGCCATTATGGGTGCGCAGCGCGCCACGAAAATTTTGGGGATTTTCGCGCGTCTCGACAAGCGCGATCGCAAGCCTCAATACCTCGCGCATCTGCCGCGCATCCGGCATTATCTCGCCAAGGATCTCGCCCATCCGGCGCTGGCGCCGATCCGCGATTGGGTCGAGACCAATCTGCCTGATCTGCTGATCGCACAAGATCGGGGCGCCGCCTCGTGACATCCGCTCTGCCTCAAACAGCCATGGTCTTCGCAGCCGGCATGGGCACGCGCATGCGGCCGCTGTCGGACAACATCCCAAAGCCGCTCGTGGAAGTCGCGGGCAAGCCGCTGATCGACCATTGCCTCGATCTCTTCGCGCAGGCGGGCGTGCCACGTGCCATCGTCAACGTGCATTACCGGGCCGACCAGCTTGAGGCGCATCTGCGCGGCCGCACGTCGCCGCGGATCATCATTTCCGACGAGCGCGCGCTGCTGCTGGATCAGGGCGGCGGTATCCGCAAGGTGCTGCCGGAGCTTGGCCCGGAACCCTTCTTCCTTTGCAACACAGATGCTTTCTGGATCGAGGGCCCGCTTTCCAACCTGCAGCGCCTCGCCGATTTCTGGGATCCGGAGCGCATGGATGTCCTGCTGCTGGTGGCGGCCGCCGCGACATCGGTCGGCGTGGATTGGCCCGGCGATTTCGACATGGATGTGGACGGGCGGCTGACGCGTCGTGCGGAAAACAATGTCGCGCCTTTCGTCTATTCGGGCGTCGGTATTATCAAGCCGCAACTCTTCGCGAACGAGACGCGCGACGTGTTCCGCCTTGCGCCGTTCCTGTTCGAGGCCGCTGAAAAGGGCCGTCTCTTCGGCCTTCGCCTCGACGGCATCTGGCTGCATGTCGGCACGCCGGACGCGGTCGCGGACGCCGAGGACGCCATCGCCCAGTCGATCCTGTGAGCGCAGCGCGCGCGCCCCGCATCCTGACGATCCATCCGGGATCGCCCTTTCTGGCGACCTTCGCCGAGGCTTTTCTGGCAGGGCGTGTCGTGCCCGGCATCGGCCCCCACACGGGCCCGCTCGATCTGGCAGCGGCGACGATCTACGTTCCCACCCGGCGCGCCGCGCGCGCCCTGACGGGCGAGTTGGCGCGCCGCCTTCCAGGCCCCGCCGCGCTGCTGCCGCAGATCGTCCCGCTCGGGCACCTGGAAACCATCGAGACGAGCCTGCTGTTCGAGCCCGCAGGATTAGGCGATGGCCCCATTCCCGGCATTCCCGATGCCATCTCCGATATCGAGCGGCGCATGGCGCTCACGCGTCTCGTGCTCGCCTGGGCCGATCAGCTCGCCCATGCCATTACCCATGTCGAGGGCGGCACGATCCGCACGGATCGCAGCGAAGCCCTGCTCGTTACCCGCGCGCCCGCCCAAGCCTGGCATCTGGCGGGCGATCTCGCCGGCCTGATCGACGAAATGATTGTCGAGGACGCCGACTGGACCGGCCTGCGCCGCCTCGCACCGGAAGAGTTCGATCGTTACTGGTCGATCACACTCGACTTCCTGAAGATCGCGAGCGAGTTCTGGCCCGCACATCTCGCCGAAAGACAACGCGTCGATGCGGCCACGCGCCAGATCCTGCTGGTGGACAGCGAGATTGCACGGCTGGCCGGCGCGGGGGCAGGCGCGCCGGTCATTGCCATCGGCTCCACCGGCACCAATCGCGCGACCGCGCGCCTGCTGGCGGCCATCGCGCGGCTCGATCAGGGCGCTGTCGTCCTGCCCGGTCTCGACCAGACGCTCGACCCCTATGCATGGGCGATCATTCCCGGCGATATGGGGCGGCACATCGATCCCTCCGCAGGGCATCCGCAGTCAGCGCTGCGCCGCCTGCTGCCGGTGCTGCAGATCGAGCGCGACGACGTCGAGGAACTGGGCAACCCCGACCCGATCATGGCGATCCGTCAGCGCCTGCTGAGCGAAGCCTTCCGCCCCGCCGACACGACGGAGGCTTGGCCTGCCTATCTCGCAAGCGTAGCACCCGAAGACCTGCGCAACGCGCTGGCTGACATCACCATGGTGACGGCGGCCGATGAGCGCGAGGAGGCGCTGGCGCTGGCGCTGCGCATGCGCGAAACCCTGGAAACGCCTGGCCGCACGGCAGCTCTCGTCACACCCGATCGAGCCCTGGCGCGCCGTGTGCGCGCCGAACTCGCGCGCTGGAATGTCGAGATCGACGATTCCGGCGGCGAGCCGCTGGCGGCATCAAGCTATGGCGTGCTGGCGCGCCTTGTGCTCGCCTGTCTCGACAAGGCCTGCATGCCCGCTGAATGGCTGGCGCTGCTCGCCCATCCGCTGGTGCGTTTTGGCGCCTCGCGCTCGGAGATCGAACGTCTCTCTGGCCTGCTGGAAATCGGCGTGCTGCGCGGCGTCGTGGCCGATCGTGACGATCCCGCCGCCATGGTCGCGACCGCGCGCGTCAACGCGAGCGGCCACCACGCGCACCCTGCCGCACGTCGCATCGCGGATCGTGACTGGGAGGCGCTGGATGCTCTCGTTACGCGCCTCACGTCCGCGCTCGCCCCTCTTCGCAACGTCGAGGCGAAAAGCGGCCTGCCGATCTGGATCGCGGCGCATCGCGCAAGTCTTGCAAGCCTCATCGACCCCGGCGAAGGCAAGCCGCAACGCGCCGACGAGGCGGCGGAGACGCTGGAGCGGCTCTTCGCGGAACTCGCCACCAGCGCCGATGCAGCGCTGAAATTCCGCGCCATCGATTATCGTGCCTTTCTCGATCTCGTCACGCGCGAAACCGTGGTGCGCGGCCCCGTGCGGGCGCATCCGCGCCTGAAAATACTGGGCCTTCTCGAAGCGCGCCTCATTGATGCGGACCTGATGCTGCTCGCGGGCCTCGACGAAACAATCTGGCCGCCGCAGACGACGACCGACGCCTTTCTGAACCGCCCCATGCGTGCCGAACTTGGCCTCTCCGCGCCTGAACGGCGCATCGGCCAGACTGCACATGATTTCACGCAATGTCTGGGCACGCGCGACGTCGTGATCAGCCGCGCCACCAAGCGCGGGGGATCGCCGACCGTGCCCTCGCGCTTTCTGCAGCGGCTGGAGGCGCTGGCCGGTCCCGCCTTCGCCGAATGCCGCACGCGCGGCGACCGGTTGATCGCGCTGGTGCGCCGTCTCGACAGGCCCGAACGCATTGCGCCCATCGCCCGCCCGCAACCCCGCCCTGCCTTGGAATTGCGTCCGCAGGCACTGAGTGTCACCGAAATCGAGACGCTGCGCCGCGACCCCTATGCAATCTATGCGCGGCGCATCCTGAAGCTCGAACCGCTCGAAGATCTCGGCGCCCGCCCCGGCGCGCGCGAGGCGGGCACGCAATTGCACGATGTGCTTGGGGCCTTCGTCACGCAACATGCGAGCGGCGACCTGCCGTCTAATGCGCTGGAGCAACTTCGCGCTCTTGCACAGGAGAAACTCGCGGACCTGCTGCGCGATCCCGATTATCGCGCGTTCCAATGGCCGCGCATCGAAGCGAGCCTCGGGCTCTGGCTCGAATGGGATCAGGAGCGGCGCCCCGGCCTTGCCGATATCTCCATCGAAGCCGATGGGCGGTTGGCCATAGCACTCGATGACGGCACCACCTTCACCCTGCGCGGCCGCGCTGACCGCATCGAGCGCCGCACGGATGGCGCTTGCGTGATCCTCGATTACAAAAGCGGGCGCATTCCGAGCGCACGCGAAATCGCGGCGGGTTTTGCGCCGCAATTGCCGCTCGAAGTCACCATGCTGGAGCAGGGTGCTTTCGCGACGCTCGGGGCCTCGCCGGTCGCCGATGCCTGCCATGTGAAGATCGGCACGACGGACGCCATCGAACCGAAGTCGGTGGCGGCCAAGGACCGCAGCCTCGCCGAAACGGCGGAGCAGAATTACGCAGGCCTCGTGTCGCTGCTCAACGAATTGCGCCTGCTGGAAACGCCTTATCTGTCGCGACCCTTTCCGCAATTTGCGAGCCGCTTTTCGAGCTACGATCATCTGGCGCGCGTCAAGGAATGGTCGGCGGGATCGGGCGAGGGAGACGACGCATGAGCCGCCGCCCGATTCCCCTCGACACGCGCGATGTGCAGAGAAAGGCCTCCGACCCGGCGGTTTCCGCCTGGGTGTCGGCCAACGCAGGCTCCGGCAAGACGCATGTGCTGGCGCAACGCGTCGTGCGCCTGCTTCTGCAGGGCGTGCCGCCTGCGCGCATCCTTTGCCTCACGTTCACGAAGGTGGCTGCGGCCAATATGTCGATGCGCGTCTTCGGCATCCTGTCGAAATGGACGACGCTCGACGACAAGAGTCTCGGCATCGCCATCGAGGCGACCGGTGCCGAGAAGCCAGACGCGGAACGCCTCGTTTTCGCCCGCCGTCTGTTCGCGCGCACGGTCGAGACGCCGGGCGGGCTGAAGATCCAGACGATTCACGCCTTCTGCGAAAAGCTGCTGCATCTCTTCCCCTTCGAGGCCAATGTCGCCGCGCGCTTCGAGGTGATCGAGGATATGGCGCGCGCCGAACTGCTCGGCGCCGCCCGCCGCGATACGCTGGAACGCGCAATTCATGACGAGCGCGGCCCCCTTGGCGCAGCGCTGCGGTTGCTCGCGGCGCAGACGAGCACCTCGACCTTCGACACGCTGATCGATGAGGCGCTGGCCAATCAGGACATCATCGCCCGCGCGCAGCGGCTCGATGTGGAGGAGCCCGGAGCTTACGCAAGGCTGCTGGGCGGCCACTTCGGGCTTGCAACGGGTGACAGCGTGGACAGTCTCAACCGCGCAATTCTGGAAGATGGCATCCCGCCGCGCGAATGGCCGGGGCTTGCCGCGACCATCGCCGAAGGCGGCGCCAACGACGGCAAGCTGGCGAAATCGCTTCTCGCTGCGCACGCGGCGAGCGACGAGATTCTGCGCCGCGAAATTTACGAGGCCGTCTTCCTCACGCAAGACGGCAAGCCGCGTGGCACGGGCACGCAGGGGATCGTTTCCAAGAAAATCTCGACGCCTTACCCTGCGGTCCTCGCAGCTCTCGTGGCCGAGCGCGACCGCATTTGCGAGCTTCGCGAGCGCCGCAAGGCGGCGGCAGCAGTGGAGCGCACCATTGCCCTGCTCGCCATCGTACATCAGATTCTGAGCGCCTATCGCGACGAAAAGGAAGCGCGCGGCCTGCTCGATTTCAGCGACCTCATCACCCTGACCGCCAAGCTTCTGGAGCGCTCCGCTGCCGCCTGGGTGCTGCATAAACTGGATCGCGGCATCGACCATATTCTCGTCGATGAGGCGCAGGATACGTCGCCCGAGCAATGGGGCATCCTGAAGAAGATCGCAGAAGACTTCACCGCAGGCGAGGGACAGCGCAATGTGACGCGCACCTTCTTTGCCGTGGGCGACGAGAAGCAGTCGATCTTTTCCTTTCAGGGCGCCAAGCCCAGCGAGTTCGACGAGATGCGCCGCTTCTTTCAGGCGCGCACGCAATCAGCCGGGCAATTCGAGTCCATCAAGCTCAAGCGCTCCTTCCGCGCGAGCGGCGGGTTGCTGCGTCTTGTCGACAAGGTCTTCTCGATCGAGGCTCATTACGAAGGCCTTTCGTCCGACAAGGTCGGCACGGTGCATGAGGCCTGGAAAGACGATTTGCCCGGCCTCCTCGAACTCTGGCCATTGGCTAGACCCGACGCCCGCAGCGAGCCGCGCGACTGGAAACTGCCGCTCGACGTAATGGAAGGCAGCGATCCACCCGTTGTCGTCGCGAAGCGTATCGCGCAGGAAATCTCGGCGTGGCTCGCCCCCGATGCGCGCGACAGCGTCGAGGAGGAGAACGGCGGCCGCCGCCGCATCGAGCCCGGCGATGTCATGATTCTCGTGCGCAGCCGCGGGCCGTTTTTCGAGGCCGTCATTCGCGCGCTGAAGGAAGCGCGCGTGCCCGTGGCGGGCGCCGACAGGCTGGAACTCGCAGCCCATATCGCTGTGATGGATCTCATCGCCATCGGCCGCGCGGCATTGCTGCCGGCCGACGATCTCAATCTCGCAACCGTGCTGAAATCGCCGCTGGTCGGGCTCGACGATGACGACCTGCTGGCACTGGCCCCGGGCCGTACCGGCTCGCTCGCCGCAGCGCTCGCGCAGGCTAGAGAGAGCCGCCATATCGCAGCCTTTGCAAAGCTGACACGCTGGCGCGAGGCGGCCGCGCGTCTCACGCCGTTCTTCTTCTACGCGCGTATTCTCGGCGCCGAACGTGGACGCCACGACATTCTTGCGCGGCTCGGCCCGGAAGCCGGCGATGCCGTTGATGAATTCCTGCGTCTCGCGCTTGAACACGAAACGCGCGAAGCGCCTTCGCTGGTCAGCTTTCTCGCCGCGCTCGAATCCGCCGGGCTGTCGATCAAGCGCGACATGGAAGCGGCAGGCAGTGCTGTACGCGTCATGACGGTGCATGCCTCGAAGGGGCTCGAAGCCAAGATCGTGTTTCTCGCCGACACCTGCGGATTGCCCGCCACGCAGCACGATCCGAAATTATTCGAACTCGCCGCCGGACAATTCGGCTCGCTCATCGCTTGGTCCACCAGCATGAAGACGGAGCCCAAGGAAATCACGGCGGCACGCGAGGCCGCGCGGCGTGGCGCGCGCGAGGAATATCGCCGCCTGCTCTACGTCGCCATGACGCGCGCCGAAGAGCGCCTCTACGTGGCGGGCTTTCTGGGTGCTCGCGATCTGAAGGACGGCACCTGGTACCAGATGATCGACACTGCGCTGGCCGGTAGTCTCGAAAAGGTGCCCGCGCGCTGGAACGCGGAAGACACCATCCTGCGTCTGGAAACCGCGCCCATGCCGCGACTGGCCGCGCTCGGTCCCATGGACGAGCTGCCCTTCGAGGAACCGCTACCGAGTTGGATTGCCGAGCCCGCGCCGCGCGAGGTGGTGCCGACGCGTCCTTTGGCGCCCTCGACCGCGCTCGCTGCAGCGGACCGCATCGAGCCCGAACCGCGCGAGGGTTCTGCGCCCAATGCCGGTGCGGCGGAGGCGGGGCGCCTCGTCCATGCCTTGCTGCAGCATTTGCCGAGCATGAAGCCCGAGGCGCGTGAGGCGGCGGCCTTGCGCTTTCTGCAGACGCGCGCGCGCCACCTCGACGAGACGCGCCGGGTGCAGCTGGCGGCGCAGGCTCTGGGCGTGCTCGCCGATCCCGTGCTGGCCGATCTCTTCGGGCCCCGCTCGCGGGCCGAGATCGGGCTCGCCGGCCGCGTGCGGCTCGCCGATGGCCGCGAAGTCGAGATTGCAGGCCAGATCGACAGGCTCGCGGAGACAGCCGAAATCCTGATCGCCGATTTCAAGACGGGCCGCCCGCGCGCCGCGCAGGACACGCCACAAAATTATCTCGCACAGCTAGCGCTCTACCGCGCCGCTGTGGCGCCGCTATATCCCGGCCGCTCCTTGCGTGTGTTCCTCGTCTGGACGGAAGGGCCCTTGGCCGTAGAGATGGCTCCGCTGGCGCTCGATGCCGCATTGCAGTCGCTGGGCGCGGCAGTCGCTGGGCGCGGCATCGTGAGCGAAGCTCCGCTTCTTGACGCGGGCAGGGCACGTTCCTAGGTTTCATCCACGACCGGCGGGAATCGCCCGCGTACCCATCCCAAGAGGCAGACCATGACCGTGAAAGCAACCGACGCGAACTTTGAAGCCGAGGTGCTTCAGTCCACGCAGCCCGTCGTGGTCGACTTCTGGGCCGAATGGTGCGGTCCCTGCCGCATGATCGGGCCGGCGCTCGAAGAAATCGCCAAGGAGATGGAAGGCAAGGTGAAGATCGCCAAGCTGAACGTCGATGAGAACCCGGGCGTCGCCGGCAAGCTCGGCATCCGCTCGATCCCAACGCTGATGATCTTCAAGGACGGCAAGCTCGCCGCGCAGAAGGTCGGCGCAGCGCCCAAGGGCGAGCTGAGCAAGTGGATTACCGCCTCGATCTGAGATCGCAGCGACGAGACACCGAAGGGGCCGCGCGAGCGGCCCTTTTTTGTGTTCCGCCCTCGCGCGGAAGCGGCGCGACCCTTATGGTCGCCCAACCGACCCAACATGAGTAGAAGCGCACCCATGGCAGAACAACGCCCCCTCGGCCCCGGCGATCACGTCTTCCTCATC
>JAQGKN010000666.1 GCA_028290085.1 Hyphomicrobiales bacterium | reverse complement strand
TTTGGCCCGTATTCAGGAGGCGCATCGATCCAGCGCCCGCCTGATTTCAGCACATGCACGATGCCGCTGATCACGCGCCGATCGTCCACCCTCGCCTTGCCTCGCGTGTTGGTGGGTAGATGCGGCTCGATCTTCGAAAACTGCGTGTCCGTTAGCCAGAATTGATCCCGATTCATCGTCGCTTCCTTTCGGACGCCGTGAATCACAAGGCCATCCTCATGCCAACCATTTTATGGGTCTGGACCCTAAGGCTCTGGCCCGAAAATGGGTAAACAGCTCTTTCGCCCCCGGCATGTCTTCCCGCCCCGCATTGTTCATGCTTTAACTTGACCGTAAATTCTTAAGCCTTCGCAATCAGTTGCACCTCTATCGAGCCCGGAAAGTGTTAAATTTTTGAACTGAACTGGCCACGTCGGCTGCGGTCGTGCCTTTTGCGGCCAGATCCGAAGGGCTGCGGCGATCTCTCCCGCTGCCATCAGCTAATCGATCGCCTCGGCGAACGACATCCTTAGGACCGATCGACCGGCTTCATCTTCAATTTCGAACTTCCAATGGGCGGATCTGTTACCGCCCAAAATCCGACTGCTCATGATCTCTCGCGCCCCCGCCACAGCCTCTTCGCGGACGGCATCCATATCATGCAGGTGCTTTCCCTCAAGGTCCTCAATTCGGCCGTCATCGCCAACGATGTGAAAATGGTAGCGTGCCATTACGATCCCCTTCGATGTCGAGGGCCCGCGCTGGCGACGAATCGCATTCAGGCCGCAAGACGCAGGAGGAGGCGCTGCATTTCCCGCAATTCTGTGGCAAGTGTTATGCGTAATCTGCGGGCCAGACGTGCCGCTCTTGGGTCGCCAAGCAAATGATACGGGACGCACCCGAAGGACCGCGCCCAAGTCGGAACCCGGCAAGACGGAGTAGGTCGAGGCTGCGACACCGGACCAAGGAGACGGTGATACTGCCTCTCCAGGTCGCCGCAAGCCCCCCCGCTAGCCAACCGAAGTGCGGCAGCTTGCTCGAAGTCTAGTGTTCGCGAACGCCGGCGCGATACTTTGCCATTGCGCGTTGGGCGGCCTCGACGATTGATTCGAGATGCGGAAAAGTCAGTTCGAAGGCGAGTTCGTTTCCACTGTCTGATACCGCGAAGATCCGAATCGACGAGATTTCATCAATGTTGGCCACATCGACTTCAATCGTCCGCACGTCTCTGACCTGGAATTCATCAAATCGAGCTCCCATAGCGGTTCCCCAATTTCACCTTGCCAATCTGATAGATGACCGACGCGCTTTTCCAAGCCCTACGATGGGGTTATTCGTTGGAAGGCCCCCCAGCGTTGCGCGCCTCTCGTAAAGATCTCGGCATACCCGCACCGCTAGAGTAGCAGCGCTAACAGCCGTCAGGGCAACTCTTCATACGGTCTGCGCCAACAAATGCCGATGGAGCAGGTCAATTTCGCACCAAGCAGATTTTGAGCGCACGGAGACGTGCATCTGCGCTCCCAGGGGAATATGCTCCCTGCATTATCCAAGTATCTGAGCCCCAGAAGCGTAACATCCGGGGGGATGACTTTATGAATACTTGTTTCTTTCACGTCCTCACGAAGGAGAGGGTGATCTCCGACCTCGATGGTTTGGCGCTCGGCAGCCAACAAGAGGTTCGGGGCGCGAGCCAAGATCTGGCGACACGCCTTGTTCAACATTTCGGGCCAAGTCAGCCTGTGCTCGACACTTACGTTCATGTCACGGACAGGAGCGGCTCTACACTTCTCCTTGAAACCGTACGCGACTTGAGTCCCCTGAAATAAGCCTGCTCTTTTTTGGCAGCCACGCACCTTACGTGCCTTCACATGCGCAATTACAAACAGCTCCAAAATGATGGTCTCTGCCAGTCCCGCAACAAAGAAGGCGTTATTGCGTGCCTGATGCGCAGGGACATGGCGGCAGTCTTTGGACTCACGTCATGAATGCCTGCACAGCGAGGAGACATCCATGAAGATGATTTCTCTCCATGATGCCGTCGAGATGATACCCGCGGGGGCGAGTCTGATGATCGGCGGCTTCATGGGCGTCGGCACGCCCGATCCCGTCATCGACGAGATTGTCCGGCAGGGAAAACGCGATCTCACAGTCATTGCCAACGACACGGCGGCGCCGGGCGTCGGAATTGCCAAGCTCGTTGGAGCCAAACTGCTGCGGCGCGTGATCGTCAGTCACATCGGGCTCAATCCAGAAACCCAGAGTCAGATGCTCGATGGACAGCTCCAAGTCGATCTCGTCCCGCAAGGGACGCTCGCGGAGCGCATCCGCGCCGGCGGCTTCGGCCTCGGTGGAATTCTGACTGCGACGGGCGTGGGAACGATTGTCGAGCACGACAAACAGAAGATCACTGTCGATGGCCGGGATTATCTGCTTGAGACTGCACTGCGGGCCGACTTCGGTCTGGTGCACGCGTTCATCGCCGACTATCTCGGCAACCTCTCTTACGTTCTGACCGCGCGGAATTTCAATCCGCTGATGGCTATGGCCAGCAAAGTCGTCATCGTCCAGGCGGGGAATATCGTTCCCGTGGGCTTAATCTCACCAGATCACGTGATGACGCCTGCGCCAGTCGTCGATTATCTCGTTATGAAAGGCTAGCGCCATGGACGCGCAGGTTGTCATAGCCAAACGGATCGCACTCGAATTGCGGGACGGAATGCTGGTGAACCTCGGCATTGGAATCCCGACACTCGTCGCGAACTATGTCCCCTCCGGTATCCACGTCTTCTTCCAGTCAGAAAACGGCCTGATTGGAACAGGCCCACTGCCCGAGCCCGGCATGGCGCTCCCATGGCTCACCGATGCCGGAGGGCGGCCCGTCACGGCACTGCCCGGCGCATCGACTTTTGACAGCGCCACGTCATTCGGCTTGATCCGTGGGGGCCATCTCGACTTGACCGTGCTTGGCGGGCTTCAGGTCGATCAGCACGGACGTCTCGCAAATTGGATGATCCCGGGCAAGATGGTGCCCGGCATGGGCGGGGCCATGGATCTCGTCGCAGGCGCGCGGCGGGTTATCGTTGCCATGCAGCACACAGCCAAGGGCCGCTCGAAAATCGTCCGTGAATGCACTCTGCCCCTCACATCGGACAGAGCAGTCGACCTCGTCGTGACGGAACTCGCAACCGTTGCCTTTCCGGACGGACGAGCGACACTCCTCGAAACCGCGGATGGTGTGACAATCAGCCAGGCGCTTGCCGCGTCGGAGGCTC
>JAQGKN010000058.1 GCA_028290085.1 Hyphomicrobiales bacterium | reverse complement strand
GGGAACAGGCCTGGCCGGCCGTGGAGCGGGGTCCAGTCGGTGTAGCGGCCGATCACGGGGCCGAGATAGGGGCGCTGCACTTCGAGGCAGCGGCGGAAGTCGACTTCGTCGGCTTCCACGATGCCCGCATGAGGATTTTCCAGCGCCCAGACCATGCCGGCGAGAACAGCGCTCGTCACCTGCAAGCCGGTCGCGTTCTGATAAGGCGCGATGCGGCGCGTCTCTTCGATCGACAGCTGCGAACCGAACCAATAGGCGTTCTTCTTGTGCCCGTAGAGCAGCACGCCGAGTTCGTCGATGCCGTCGACGATCTCGTCTTCTTCGAGAATCTTCGACTGCTTCTGCTGATGCCAGCCGCTGCCAGCCATTTCATGCAGCGAGAGCACCGCGTCATTGGCCGGGTGATAGGCATAGTGGCAGGTCGGGCGATACACGGCCTTGCCGTCCTCGCGCACGGTCAGGTAGTCGGCAATCGAGATCGACTCGTTATGCGTGACGAGGAAACCATGCTGCGCCTGCGCGGTCGGGGTCCAGGAACGCACGAGCGTGCCGGCGCCCGGACGCATCAAATAGATCGCTGCGCCGCTGCCAAAATCATGCTCGCGGCCCTCGGTAGGCAGTGCTTTTTCATGCGTGCCCCAGCCAAGTTCGGAAGGCTGCAATCCCTCGGACACGAAGCCTTCCACCGACCACGTGTTGACGAACATACCCATGGGCTTGGGATCGCGTGCACGCTGCGTGTCACGCTCGGCGATATGAATGCCCTTGACGCCAGCGGCCTGCGCCAGACGCGCCCATTCCTCGCGCGAACGCGGCTCGGGAAGGTCGACACCGCAATCTGCCGCCACGTTCAGCAGCGCCTGCTTCACAAACCACGACACCATGCCGGGATTCGCGCCGCAGCATGACACTGCGGTCGGGCCCGTCGGCATGTCGGAGCGCAGATCGAGCACGGCCTGACGCAGCGCATAATTCGAGCGCTGCGACACGCTGAGGCTGGCGTCCGTGTAGAAACCCTTCCAGGGCTCGGCGACCGTGTCGACATAGAGCACGCCGAGTTCATTGCAGAGGCGCATCAAATCAATCGAGGACACCTCGACCGACAGATTGACGAGAAAGCCCTGGCCGTGACCTTCGGTCAAAAGCGGCTTCAGCATATCGATGTAATTTTCGCGGGTGACGAATTCCTTGACGTAGCGAATCCCGCGTTCGTCGAGCAGGCCGCGATCCTTGTCTTCCGGATCAATGACCGTGAAGCGCGACTTGTCATATTCGAAATGGCGCTCGATGAGCGGCAGCGTTCCCCGGCCGATCGAGCCGAAGCCGATCATGACGATGGGACCAGAAATCGTGCCATGCACGGGCCATTGCGACATAGGAGTCTCCGTTTATGCAAACATCAGGATAAATGCGTCGCGCTCCATGACAGGCGCGCGACGCTCGATAGAATTGGCTGCGTTGAAAGCAAAGCAACGCCGATTGGTCAAGCGGCGCGTCGCAGGATCCCGCCCTCGAGTGCCGCCGATGGGCTGCGCGACGCGCGCACACCGCAGGCGGCAACGAGCCCACGGGCGTCGGCCATCGCGCCGGGATCGAGTTCGAGCCCGAGGAAACGCGCCTCGTCAACCGGCCCCGGCAGCATCAGCCCGCGCGTGAGCGAACGCTCGAAGCCGAAGCGATTGTAATAGGGCGCATCGCCCACGAGGATGACCGCCTTGTGCCCTGCCTGCACGGCGCGAAACAGCCCTTCTGCGATGAGCTTGCGGCCGATGCCCAGGGAACGCTGGGCTTCATTGACCGCCACTGGCCCGAGCAGCAGTGCGGGAAGGCCGCCTGCCTGCACATGCCAGAACCGAATCGTGCCGGCCAGTTCGCCATCCACATGCGCGACCAGCGACAGACCGGCAGCGGGGACACGTCCCGCGCGCAGACGCTCGCAGGTCTTCTGAAACCGAGCCTGGCCGAAGGCGGCATCGAGAAGCTGCTCGCGGGCAGGTACATCGCTCGCGCGCTCCTGCGAGATCACGAGTTCGCTCTCACGAGGAACGAACGAGAGGGGAGAAAAAGCATAGGTCATCGCAGGCCTCCTCGAGGCAGGCAGACGACCCTCGCACCGAGCGCATAAGCGCCGGCCGTCCGGGACTGATCGGGTGATAACGACAACAACAACGCGCCCTGCTTCTCCCAATGGGAGAAGCTGTCAGCGAAGCCGACTGATGAGGGGTTACGATCTCTGTTCGGTCTGTCCGAAACCCCTCATCCGGCCGCTCGCGCGGCCACCTTCTCCCACCGGGAGAAGGCAGTGACCGCTCAGATCACATAGGATTTGAGCGGCGGGAAGCCGTTGAACCCGACGGCCGAGTAGGTCGTCGTATAGGCACCCGTACCCTCGATCAGCACTTTCGAGCCTATCTCCAGGCTCACGGGAAGGAAATAAGGTTCCTTCTCGTAGAGCACGTCGACCGAGTCGCAGGTCGGACCGGCGAGCACGCAAGGCATCAGTTCGTCACCGTCGAACTCAGTGCGGATCGGATAACGGATCGCCTCGTCCATCGTCTCGGCGAGACCGTTGAACTTGCCGATGTCGAGATAGACCCACTTCACCTTGTCGTCGTCGGCCTTCTTGGAGATGAGCACGACTTCGGCTACGATCAGTCCGGCATTG
>JAQGKN010000665.1 GCA_028290085.1 Hyphomicrobiales bacterium | reverse complement strand
AAAGCAACCACGGGACTGCCCTCGGAGCTGACATGCTTAACCCCGACCTGACCTACAACCTCTCGGCCATCATGCAGGCGGCGCTTGTCGTCGCCCGTCGCGAGTTGGCCGCTCTCAAGCGTCAGTTCCCCGGCGGGCACGCGCACATAGATGACCTCGTGGGGACGTTCACTCATCGCGGATCTCCTAGATTTTCTAAGAGAGAGTCTAAGCTTTCCGCCTGCTAATTGCAATTAAACCGCAAATTAAGCCATGTATTGTGCAAGTAGTGTCCATGCTTGTTCGCTGAGAAATGCTTATGTTCGCTCAGGATATACGTTAAGTGCCGTATACTAGTAGCTTGTCACCGGTGTTTTCATTTCATGTGGGCGATGGGCTCAAACTCGGCCGTTGCCGTGTCGTATCGCGAGCCGGCACTGCGAAATACCTATACCCGTCCAACCCTCAAAACCTTCAAAAGGGGCTCTTGAGGATTTTTGGGGGTGACCCCGGTGTGACGTATTTGACCGCAGTATCTCTCCAAATCGCCGGACCAGAACGCGTCCTGATGATGCGCAGGGGCTTCTTCCGGGCTAATAGCTTAGGGGCGAGAAAGCCCAAGCAACCGCAACGTGGAACTTCGTGGGCGCGAACTTGGCCTTACAGCTCTGTGTGACATTTCCTCTGCGTTGTCTCGCCCTTATGCCCCCGGAAGCTTGTAGGGCTCGGGAGGGATATCTACCTCAACGTGTTATAAGCTCCGTCGCTGGGTCACAACGAAAGCTTCGAGGAGCGCCTCCGGCGCATGTGCCCTTACGACGAGGCCTTCAACAGGAGGCCACCATGTCAAATCTCTTCATGCAACCGTTCCTCGTAGGCCTCACTGCTTTGGTCTGCTCTACGAACCTTTGCGCAGCACAATCACGGCCGCCGGTCCATATCTGTGTCGTCGCTGCTGCCGGCGCACCTGAGTGTCTCAAGGATCCGGTTCCGAGTATTCTCGACGACTCGACCAGGGCCCGGCCTCGCAGCTACGAATTTAACGGGGACGGTCGCGTCGTGCCGTACCGGTCGCGTTGAGCACCGTCTCGCTTTCCCGAGGACCTAACGCGGAAGGGTACTTTGCGATTGCTACGACGGCCGACCGCACTCTGGAGCGATCCGATTGAGGGGACACTGTCTACGGCCAGCCCATGCGCTCGAACAACTTTGGACGTCCTTCCAGAGCTTCGCACCGGTTTTGAGCCGCCTGACACGCGGGCCCTGTGGGCCGCACACCTATTGAGGGTTTTGAAGGTGACCTCGGTGCACGTATTTGTCCGGACAAGGCTCCCGATTCAGTCGGTTCAAGCCAGCTGGTCCTGCTATGCTCGGTATGAACAATCATGAGGTTCCCTGAGATGGTGAGCGACGCTTCCTTGGACTTTCTCGTCCATGCGCCTGGACCAGTCCGAGACTCGTTCCTCCTGCAGTTAGATCGCCGATCTGACAGCGGCGTGACGAGCAAGAGGCTGATCAACCTTTGCACCAAACTGCGCGGGTGCAATGACGTCCTGCCGGGAACTACGTGCGAGCTTCTGGAGATCCCTTACGGCTCAACATACGGGCACGCCGCGACCATCCTTTTGGCAGGGCGCGCAGCCGAGACCCGAGGCCGGTGAACGATACTGACGCGCGAAATTTAAGCCTAATCTTCGGAAGCCTTTTCCATTTTGGCCTGCTGCGCGCATGCTCCCAGACGGATACTTTGGAGCGACGAAGCATGGCCTACCAGATCGTTGCTGCTGCTGACCAAGCATCCCTCAAGCCGATTACCCAGGCGCTGGTTGGGGCGCTGGAGATCGCCTTGGACGAGATAGCGGCTCTTCGCAATTTTGAAGCCGGAGCGTGTGTCGATGCCTTGGAAGAACTCATGATGCAGAGCGCCGCCGGCCTGAAAGGATCAGGGCCCGAAGCTGACGGGCTTCAGGTGGCACATTCCGCAATGAGGGCATGCTTACGCGAAATGCGCGCTCAATTACATTGAGGCATGTCCCCTCATGTTCGCTGCCAATTGGAGATATTCAGCGCGAGACGTCGCCCCCGCGTTTCCTCCCAGACTTGGCCCGCATCGGGGACAGAGGGCGATTGGCCCGCTTGGATCACAGGTGCAATTGGCGCGGTCACAGGCGCCCTCGGGACGCTTGGCGTTGCGCTCATCAATCGAAAGCCCTCGCTGGAGGCGGTGCCGGCCGGCGGGGGTACGGAGTGCCACACGTAGCAGAAAGGAACGATGGATGATCATCTCTCGGATGACCCTTGCCATTGGGCTTTTATATCCGCCTCCCAATACTGGTCTGGGCGTCAGGCTCAAGGTGCCGCGAGCCTTCGGATGCAGGCTTGCTCGGTCCCTTCGATTCCATAATGCGCTGGTATGCCCGTTCTGACACGCCATAACACTCGCCTGCGTAATCGAGCAGCTTGTCGCGATCCCGTATCGTAATCATTCCGCGCGTCGACTTGATAGCGCCGTATCCCTCCAAAGTGTGGATGGCCGACGTCACACCTGAGCGGCGGACCGCCAGCATAGCGGCCATGAAGTCATGCACGATCGGGAAGGTCTCACATTGTGCGCGATCGTGACGCATGAGAATCCACCGCGAGAGGCGCTCCTCTATGGTGAACGTGCCATGTGCAAAAGCTGAATACGCGAATTGGATAGCCAGCGCTTCTTTGTAACGCAGGACGAGACGTGCGAATGGCTGACTGTGTGACAGGGAGCAGGCAAAGTCCTCCGCTTTCATGCGCCAAGCTGAGCCAGCCATCTGCACGATGGTACGCAGATAACTGATGTCGCCGACTTCAATGAGCATGTCAGTCATCCCTTCCAACCCCATCATGCCCACCTCAATGGGCCCGGCTTTGCGGGTGACGGCTAGCAAAGAACAGATACCCGCCTCGGGGAAGTACACGTATTCGATCGGGCTATTCACCTCGACCAGAACCTTCTTGGCAGTCAGGGGGATGTGCTCAAGTGACGGCGTGATCCTCGCAAGCTCCTTGGCGTCCAACCGAGACAATAAAAGGTTTTTAAACGAGGGTGTCGACATTGCTCAGCCTGAAGTTGGGGCGGGAGCGGACCGTCTTTCTGCCGCCTGCGCCCGTTCCAATGGCAAGTGACACCCTAATATAGGGCTGGAATTCGCAGATTGCGATCAGTCAGGCTGATTACGTCTAATGTAGCGTCAGGTTGCCGCTCTGTGTCGTCGGGCGTGGGTCAGACCAAACGCCGGGCGGCTCGTGCCGCGTTTCCTCCCAGACCTGGCCGCCATCCTTCGGGGTGGCGGCTCTTTTGTCGTTTGAGCCTATAATTGACCCAGCATAGACTAGGCTTGCCGTATTTCCGGAGTCAGGGCACAACCATGCGCAGATGAATCGCCGCGGCGACGGGGATACAAACATGCACGCGCCAGTATTTAAGGCTTCTGATAGCAAGAGTCATTTTGAAGTTCTGGATGGCTTACGCGGCGTCGCAGCAATGATTGTTCTCATTGGCCATGCAACGTCTGTTGTGCTTGGGCCGTCGCTGATTGAACGTAAGCATTTGGCCGTCTATTTTTTCTTTATGCTGAGTGGCTTTGTCGTTGCTTATGCTTATGAGGCGCGGCTCAAAGCTGGCATGAGCGTGCGAGAATTCTATTTGCGGCGCATCATTCGCCTCTATCCGCTGATCATCGCGGGTGTCGTCATGGCCGCCGTTGGCCTCGCGCTCAGCGACGCTCAATTCCGCGGCGACCCCATGGCAATCCCGGCGACGTTGCTTGCGGGGCTTGGGCTTCCATCGCCCCATACGATGTTTAGCTTCGGCCGATTCCCAATCAATCCTCCGCAATGGTCGCTGTTCTATGAGCTGGTCGCCTACGTGGTGTTCGGGCTATTTATCGCCAAGGCAAATAACGCCGGGCTTGTTGTGCTGCTGCTGCTGTCTACGGCCGCTTTTGGGGCCACTCTCTACCTCTACTTCGGCTTCGTCCCGTTCTTCTGGGTGATCTTTCACGCACTTGCACCGTTCTGCGTCGGGGTGCTTTTGTGGCGGCTCAAGAACGCGGGCGACCTGCCGAAAATACGCTCGAACTTTCTCGCGTTGTCGCTTTGCCTGGTTGCGGTTTGCTGCATTCCGATGCGTTACGGATGGGCGCCGGATTTCCTCGTGGTCATGGGCGTCTTTCCACTGCTGATTGTGTGCGGCACGGGCCAGGCAACCGGCCGGACCAAACACCTGTCGAACGTGCTCGGCGAGATGTCCTACCCGCTTTATATCTTGCACTGGACGGTCCTCACGGTGGCGAAAGCGTTCCTTCTGACCGTTGCCGGACCAATGGTGACGATCGGTCTTGCTGTGGTGGCTTCGATTGCGACGTCCTGGGCCTTGCTGACGTCGTATGACCGCCCTGTTCGCAGGCGGTTGACCAAGAGGCTTCTGCCCGCAGCAGGACTCTTGTCTCGGCGAGTGGCGCCTTAACGCTGGCCGCGGCGCCTGACTCGGGGTTCGGGCGACAATCTTCGATGCACCATCCTGCGGAGGCCCGACGCCGGGCGACCAACGTAGCGTTCGATTGCGCAAAACTTAAGTTCGTCCGCGCATAACCGCTCCGGTCCGCCCCCTAGACTAGGGAATAAGCTAGGGATGAGAACATCGAGTCGCGAGATAACCCAAGGCAATTGGTCTCTTTTCGAAAAAGTTTTGCGGACGCCCCCTCCGCCAGCCTCTACGAGAACCTATTCTCCGGTTTGTGAATTCGCTGCAAAATCACCCCCAATCTGTAGGGTTTTCGCGCTCGAGGT
>JAQGKN010000048.1 GCA_028290085.1 Hyphomicrobiales bacterium | reverse complement strand
TGCTGCCTGCGATGTCGAACGCGGCAAGGCGATCGCGCACGTCCTCGAAGGACAGGCCGTGCAGCGTGCGGGCGGAAAGGGCAGCGAGTTCCGCCTCATCGAAGCGTGCGGCATTGCGCGAGACATTCGAGAATTCGAAGATGTCGCGCAGTTCATCGAGCGACGTGACCGGGTGGACCGATTCCGACGAGCCCGTCAGCACGGCAAGCGCCGCCACGGCGAGCGTCTCGATGCCTGCGTCGCGCAGGCCGCCGATGGAGAGCGCGCCGGAGCGTTTCGACAGGCCTTCGCCGCTCGCCGCCGTCAGCAGATTGTGGTGCCCGAAGATGGGCGCGCGCCCCTCCCCGGCCAAAGCCTCGAACAGCTGGATTTGCACGGCCGTATTGGTGACGTGATCCTCGCCGCGAATGACATGGGTGATGCCAAGCGCGATATCGTCGACGACCGAGGGCAGCGTGTAGAGATAGCTGCCA
Organism: Hyphomicrobiales bacterium; assembly: GCA_028290085.1. GTDB lineage: Bacteria > Pseudomonadota > Alphaproteobacteria > Rhizobiales > Beijerinckiaceae > Terripilifer. The sequence goes on along the minus strand of JAQGKN010000048.1, from coordinate 4,435 downwards.
TCCTCGCGGATCAGCACGGGATCGGACAGCGAGGCAGCCTCGATATGGCTATCGCCGCGCACCAGATCGTCCCAGCGCATGGTGCGTGGTTCGAGCTGGAAACGCCAATGCGGCTTGCGTCCGGCCGCTTCGAGTTCCGCGCGTTCAGCTTCGGTGAGCTTCAGGGCCGCGCGGTCGTAGATCGGCGGCAGGCCGCGCCCGACCTGGCGCTTGCGGCGGCGGTCGAGTTCATCGGCCGTCTCGTAGCAGGGATAGAGCCGCCCGGCCGCTTTCAGGCTTGCAGCGGCCTCGTCGTAGATCGGGAAGCGCTGCGACTGGCGCACGACGATATCGGGGATGATGCCGAGCCATTCGAGGTCCACCTCGATGGCCTGCGCATATTCCTCTTTCGAGCGCTCGAGATCCGTGTCGTCGAAACGCAGCACGAAGGTGCCGCGCTTCTTGCGCGCGAAAAGCCAGTTGAAAAAGGCCGTGCGCGCATTGCCGATGTGGATGCGGCCCGTGGGCGAAGGGGCGAAGCGGACGGTGGGGGTCATTGGAAAGCCTTGGGTCCGGATGAGCGCACGGGCGAGTGTGCCGACATTATTCCTCAAAACGCTCGGCTGTCCCGATCGGCCGACGCGGCGCGATGGCGGCATCTGGCGTGCGGGCGGCTTCTCCGGAATCGCGGAAGCGATTGACGATAGGGTAACGGCGGTCGCGGCCGAAATTCTTACGCGTGACCTTCACGCCCGGCGCCGACTGGCGGCGCTTGTATTCGGCGAGATAGAGCAGCCGCTCGATCTTCTTGACGAGCGCGAGATCATGACCGCGCTCAACGATTTCCGACACGCGCATCTCGCGTTCGACGAGGCATTCGAGGATGTCGTCGAGCACCGGATAGGGCGGGAGTGAATCCTCGTCCTTCTGGTCTTCGCGCAACTCCGCTGACGGCGGCTTGACGATGATGTTCTCAGGGATGACCACGCCGTCGGGACCCAGCGCTCCCTCGGGCTTCCAGCGGTTGCGCAAGGCGCAGAGCCGGAACACCTGCATCTTGTAGAGGTCCTTGATCGGATTGAAGCCGCCGTTCATGTCGCCGTAGATGGTGGCATAGCCAACCGACATTTCGGACTTGTTGCCGGTGGTCACCAGCATCGGGCCGAACTTGTTGGAGACTGACATGAGCAACGTGCCGCGCGCGCGGCTCTGCAGGTTTTCTTCTGTCGTGTCGCGTGGGCGGCCTGCGAAAAGTGGCTGCAGCACGGCCTCCAATCCCTCCACCGCCGGTGCGATGGGCATCACGTCGTAGCGCACGCCCAGCGCATCGGCGCAGGTCTTGGCATCGCCCAGCGAATCCTGCGAGGTGAAGCGATAGGGGAGCATGATGCAATGGACGCGCTCGGGGCCAAGTGCATCGGCGGCAAGCGCCGCGCAAAGCGCGGAATCGATGCCGCCCGACATACCCATGACGACGCCGGGGAAGCCATTCTTCTCGACGTAATCGCGCAAGCCCAGCACGCAGGCCGCGTAATCCGCCTCGTCGCCCTCGGGCAGGATCGCGCGCGCGCCCTCGGCGCAGACCCAGCCTCCGTTGTTGCGCTCGAAAACGCAGGTGGTCACGAGGCTTTGCAGCGCAGGCATCTGCACCGCGAGGTGCTTGTCGGCATTGATGACGAAGGAACCACCGTCGAAGACGAGTTCGTCCTGTCCGCCGACCTGATTGATATAGACGAGTGGCAGGCCGCTTTCGACGATGCGGGCCACTGCGATCTGGACGCGCTCGTCCGCCTTGTCACGCCAATAGGGCGAGCCGTTGGGCACAAGCAGGATTTCAGCGCCGGTCTCGGCGAGGCACTCGCAGACTTCCTCGGACCAGATGTCCTCGCAGATCGGAATGCCGAGCCGGATGCCGTTGAAGACGATGGGACCGGGTAGAGGCCCCCGGGCGAAAACGCGCTTTTCGTCGAACACGCCGTAGTTGGGAAGATCGACCTTGAAGCGCACCGCCTCGATGCGGCCGCCCGCCAGCAGCGCGTAGGCATTGTAGAGCAGCCCGCCCTCGACCCAAGGCAGACCGACCAGCAGCGCAGGGCCGCCATCCGCCGTCTCGCGCGCCAGATCCTCGGCAGCGGCGCGGCAGGCTTCCTGAAATGCGGGTTTCAGAACCAGATCCTCGGGCGGATAGCCCGCGAGGTTCAGTTCCGAGAACATGACGAGATCTGCCCCCTGCTCCGCCGCCTGCGCGCGCGCGGCACTAATGATCGCGGCATTGCCCTCAATATCGCCGACCGTGCAAGCGGTCTGGGCGAGTGCGAGGGCTAGGCGGCTGGTGCGTGTGGGGGGCGAGGAGGAGATCATAGAGGCCATGTATCGCGCCTGCGCGGGACCGGCAATGGCGAGCGTTCCTTTCGGAGACGCTCGCCGCTTGCATTCATGGCGGCTGCGGCGGCGGTCTTACTCCGCCGCATGCTCCACGGCGGGCTTTGACGCCCGCTCGGTCTTGAGCAGTTCGGAGACGAGGAAGGCCACTTCGATGGCTTGCTCGGCGTTGAGGCGCGGGTCGCAGTGGGTATGGTAGCGATCGTGCAGATCCGAATCCATGATCTGGCGGGCGCCGCCCGTGCATTCCGTCACGTTCTTGCCGGTCATTTCCAGGTGAACGCCACCCGCGTAGGTGCCCTCGGCCTGGTGGATCGCGAAGAAGGTGCGGATTTCGCTCATGATCCTGTCGAAGGGCCGCGTCTTGTAGCCGCCCGCGCTGATCGTGTTGCCGTGCATCGGATCGCAGGACCACAACACGGTGCGACCTTCCTTTTCCACGGCGCGGATGAGGCTGGGCAGGTGATCGACGATCTTGTCCGAGCCGAAGCGGCAGATCAGCGTCATGCGCCCGGCTTCGTCCGCCGGATTGAGCAGATCGAGCAGGCGCAGGAGGTCGTCCGGCTTGATCGAGGGGCCGCACTTCAGGCCGATCGGGTTTTTCACGCCACGGCAATATTCGACATGGGCATGATCGAACTGGCGCGTGCGGTCGCCGATCCAGAGCATGTGGCCCGAGGTCGCGTAATTGTCGCCGGTCGTGGAATCGACGCGGGTGAGCGCCTGTTCGAAGCCGAGCAGCAGCGCCTCATGCGAGGTGTAGAAATCCGTCTGGCGCAATTCCTGATGTGTTTCGGGGTCGAGCCCGATGGCGCGCATGAAGTTGAGCGTCTCGGTGAGGCGGTCGGCGACTTCCTGATAACGGCCCGACTGGGGGCTGTCCTTGACGAAACCGAGCATCCAGCGATGCGCATTGTCGAGGCTGGCGTAGCCGCCGGTCGCGAAGGCGCGCAGCAGGTTCAGTGTTGCCGCCGACTGGCGGTAAGCCTCGATCTGGCGGCGTGGATCAGGCGTGCGGCCCTGCAACGAGAACTCGGTGTCGTTGACGATGTCGCCGCGATAGATCGGCAGCTCGACGCCATCGACCTTCTCGGTCGGGTTGGTGCGCGGCTTGGCGAACTGACCGGCGACGCGGCCGACCTTCACCACGGGCGAGGCTGCAGCGAAGGTCATCACGACCGCCATCTGCAGGAACACGCGGAAAAAATCGCGAATATTGTCGGCCGAATGTTCGGCGAAGGATTCGGCGCAATCGCCACCCTGCAGCAGGAAAGCCTCGCCGGCCGCGACCTTGGCCAGAGCCTTCTTCAGCTTGCGGGCTTCACCAGCAAAAACCAGCGGTGGAAAGCCGCTCAGCTGCCGCTCGACATCACTGAGCGCGCCCAAATCCGGATAAACGGGTGCCTGTTCGATCGGCTTCGTGCGCCAAGAATCAGGTGTCCAACGTTCCACGGCCATACCATTCGCTCCTGTTAGCGCGCCCGTGACCCAACGGCCCTCCCCTGCCCGGCAAGTGCCCGACGCGCAAGGGGCTTATACAACAGCGACCGCGTGGCGGCGTCATTTTTTTGACCCCGACTTTCGGTCGAGAGCTCAGGCTTCGTCTATTGCCGCGCCCGGGCCTGCATCCAGCGATTCGCGCTCATAGCGCGCGGACCGCGTCCGCATCGTCACCAATTCCTCGGAGGCGGTAGGATGCACTGCCATGGTCGCGTCAAAATCGGCTTTTTTCGCGCCGAGCTTGACGGAAATGCCGAGCAATTGCGCCATCTCGCCAGCGTCATGGCCGAGGATGTGGACGCCCAGCACCTGGTCCGATTGGCCATCGACCACGATCTTCATCAGGGTCTTTTCCGCTCGGCCCGACAAAGTCGCCTTCATGGGGCGGAAGCTCGCCGAATAGATATCGACGATATCGAAGATCTTGCGCGCTTCCTGCTCGCTCAGGCCGACCGTCCCGATTTCCGGCGTCGTGAAGACCGCCGTCGGAATGCCGGTGTGAACGATGGCAACTTCCTTGCCGCCAAACACCGTGTCGGCGAAGGCATGGCCCTCGCGGATTGCCACGGGCGTG
>JAQGKN010000034.1 GCA_028290085.1 Hyphomicrobiales bacterium | reverse complement strand
CGAGGCCGGCCGGCAACAATACGCCGAGCGGGGCGATGACGCGAAGCAGGCGCGACTTTCCGTCGGCCGTCTTGAGCACGATGACGACGAGATTGACGTTGGGCTTGTCCTCGGCGGCGATGGACTGAATCATCGCACATTGCTCGCGGCTGGCGCCCGGCGGCGTCTCGCAGCGCATTTCCCAATCGCCGAATTTGGCTTTGACCACGCCTTGCGCGGAGGCAGGCGCAGAGCCGCAGAAAGCGAGAATTGCCAGGGAGAGCGCGGAGAGGAGAACACGGGATGTGCGCGTTGCGATGCGTGCCCGATCTTGCAATGCGAGTGCCATGAAAACTCCCGGAACGTCCAGCTGCTCCCGAACCCGGGGCGATATCCACAGGCGGCTTATAGAGCAAACCCGGACCGAATGTGGCAATGGCGAATCGCGCACCACCACGCACCTCACGGCTCCGCCGATGAGGCTGGGTAGCAAATGGCCCAGTCCTGTCAAGCCACGGCCCGCACCCGGTCGACAGGGCAACAAGGCGCCGCGCGTCGCCCGAAGCCGTTGCGGCTGTGCGAAATTGCGCCCGTTGCCGTCATTCGAGCGGTCTTATGCCGCACAGTCGCCGACTTTGGACGTTGTTGCGCTTGTGCGTGCTTTGTGGTTTGGAACAGCATTGTGCCGCTTCCCTCGATGGGAGCGGACAGCGTGGCCATCGCAGACGGGGGATGGCCGCCTTCGCCAGAGAAAACCCCGACACGGCGCAGCAGGAGCGACGACGTTCATGAGACAAGGCCAGATCGGTGCGCAGGCACGGCACACCATAGTCGCTCGCGGGGCAGCTCGCCTCGCCAAGGGGGCAGCTTTCGTCAGTGGCCTCGTTACCACGGCGGCCTTCGCGCAGGTCACGCCGGATCAGGTGACGGAAGGCATGTCGCATTCGGCACCCGGCCAGCTCAGCATGATGCAGCCGGCGACACCCATCGCCACCGAAATGCAGTTTTTCCACAACGTGATCCTGCTTCCGATCATCATCATCATCTCGCTGTTCGTGCTCGCGCTGCTGGTCTATGTGGTCTACCGTTTCAACGAGACGGCCAACCCGACACCTTCGCGCACCACCCATCATACCGGGCTTGAAGTTGCGTGGACGGCGGTGCCGCTGATGATCCTCGTGATCATCGCGATTCCCTCGTTCCGCCTGCTGACCCGCCAGATGACCATTCCCACCTCCGACATGACCCTCAAGGTCACGGGCAAGCAATGGTACTGGACTTACACCTACGCCAAGGACCAGAACGGCGGCTTCGAGTTCGACTCGAACCTGCTCGACCAGGAAAAGCTGCCGGCTGACAAGCTGCGCCTGCTGGATGTCGACAACGAGGCTGTCGTGCCCGTCGGCAAGGTCGTGCGCCTGCAGATCACCGCGGACGCTGTCGGCGTCATCCACTCCTTCACCATCCCGGCCTTCGGCGTGCGTATGGATGCGGTGCCTGGCCGCCTGAACGAGACCTGGTTCAAGGCCGATCGCGAAGGCGTTTATTACGGCCAGTGCTCGAAGCTGTGCGGCAAGGACCACGCGTTCATGCCCATCGCCTTCCGCGTTGTGAGCGAAAAGGATTATCAGGCCTGGTTGAACACGGCGAAAGCCAAATACGCCTCGAACGCGGGCCCTGTGACCCTCGCCGACGCCTCGATCCCCGCGCAGCGCCAGTAAGCGCCGATCCTCCAGCCATTCGATATTTTTCGAGGACCCCCGATGGCAACGACTGCAACGGACCATTCCCACGACGCACACCCGATACCGACGGGCTGGCGGCGCTATCTCTATTCGACGAACCACAAAGACATCGGCACGCTCTACATCATCTTCGCGATCTTCGCGGGCATCATCGGCGGTGGCCTTTCCATCGCCATGCGCGCGGAACTGATGGGGACAGGCATCCATGTCTTCCCGGCAATCGCCAAGCTGCTGTCGGGTGATGGTTCTCTCGATGCCGCCAAGAACATGTACAACGTGTTCATCACGGCGCACGGCGTCATCATGATCTTCTTCATGGTCATGCCGGCGCTCATCGGCGGATTCGGCAACTGGTTCGTACCGCTCATGATCGGCGCGCCGGACATGGCGTTCCCGCGCATGAACAACATCTCCTTCTGGCTGCTTCCCGCTGCCTTCCTGCTGGCGCTGACCTCGATGTTCGTCGAAGGCGCCCCGGGCATGCACGGGTTTGGCGGCGGCTGGGTGATGTATCCCCCGCTCTCCAGCAACACGGGCCATCCGGGTCCAGCGATGGATTTCGTGATCCTGTCGCTGCATCTGGCCGGCGCTTCGTCGATCCTGGGCGCGATCAACTTCATCACGACCATCTTCAACATGCGCGCGCCGGGCATGACCCTGCACAAGATGCCGCTGTTTGCGTGGTCGGTGCTGGTGACGGCGTTCCTGCTCGTGCTGTCGCTGCCGGTTCTCGCCGGTGCGATCACCATGCTGCTGACGGACCGCAATTTCGGAACGACCTTCTTCGATCCGACGGGCGGCGGTGACCCCATCCTGTTCCAGCATCTGTTCTGGTTCTTCGGTCACCCGGAAGTCTACATCCTCATCCTCCCAGGCTTTGGCATCATCAGCCACATCGTCTCGACCTTCTCGCGCAAGCCCATCTTCGGCTATCTCGGCATGGCCTATGCGATGGTGGCGATCGGCGTCGTCGGCTTCGTGGTCTGGGCTCACCACATGTACACGGTGGGCATGTCGCTCAACACGCAGCGCTACTTCGTGTTCGCCACGATGGTGATCGCGGTGCCGACCGGCATCAAGATCTTCTCCTGGATCGCGACGATGTGGGGCGGCTCGATCTCCTTCCGCGTGCCAATGATCTGGGCGGTGGGCTTCATCTTCCTGTTCACTGTCGGCGGTGTGACGGGCGTCGTTCTCGCCAATGCCGGCATCGACCGTTACATGCACGAGACCTATTACGTGGTGGCGCATTTCCACTACGTGCTGTCGCTCGGCGCGGTCTTCGCCCTGTTCGCGGGCTTCTACTACTGGTTCCCGAAAATGTCGGGTTACATGTACAGCGAGTTCCTCGGAAAGCTGCACTTCTGGGTCATGTTCATCGGTGTGAACCTGACGTTCTTCCCGCAGCATTTCCTCGGTCTCGCCGGCATGCCGCGCCGCTACATCGACTATCCGGACGCCTACCTGCTCTGGAACCAGGTGTCGTCCTACGGCTCCTACCTCTCCGGCCTCGCCGTGTTGGTCTTCCTCTACACCGTGTGGGAAGCCTTCAGCGCCAAGCGCCTTGCTGGAAACAACCCGTGGGGTGAAGGCGCGACCACGCTCGAGTGGACGCTGACCTCGCCGCCTCCGTTCCATCAGTTCGAGACGCTGCCGCGCATCACCGGCTCGAACCACTAGGACCAACGTCTCCGGCGGCCGTCGCGCCGCCGGAGCCTTCCTTGGAGCCGCGTGCGCGCGGCTCCAACG
>JAQGKN010000013.1 GCA_028290085.1 Hyphomicrobiales bacterium | reverse complement strand
TACGCCCTGCCCGACCATGCCGGTGGCGCCAAAGATCAATATTCTCATGCCGCGAATCATACACGCACGACGCTTCTCTGCGGAAATCTTACGTAGAGAAATCCTGCATTGGCACAGTCCAATAAATTACCGCCAGGTGTGGCTCTGCCGCAGGCGGTCGGGCAAGCACCTCTAGAACTTGACGATTAGTATTCACAGCCGCGAGATGCTCGGGCCGCGCCCTTCAACGGTGTTGAGCTGGATTAAGTCGCCTTTAACCGTGGCCACACAGATTAGGCTTCGTCGCCCGCACTTTCCGCAACGAGAGCCCCATGTCCGACTACGAAATCAAACGCCCATTGCCCCAGCCCGTGGAAGATGCCCGCGCGCTTCAGGCTCGCCTCTACCGTGAGATCGGCATCTCGGCAGTCGCGGCGGCCTTGCAAATGCGCGATGCGCCGGTCGAAGAATACAAGCCGCGCTCGATTGAGGATATTCCTGCCATATTGCGCGGTCACGATCTGGCCGCATAATCCTCGCTCACGTCCGGACCGGCAGGTCTTCGGGCATGTGCCACCAGAAATCGAAGCGCCATGATGCTCTTGAATCGCCGGTCGTTCCTGCTGGGTGCGACCGGGCTCCCCTTGGCGACCAGCGGCCTGAGCGCCTATGCGGTCGGGGTCGAGCCCGTGCTGATGCTCGACGTCACGTCATATGCGCTCACCCCGCCGGGCTGGCCGGACGACCTGCCGCTGAAAATCGCTGTGATCGCCGACGTTCATGCCTGTGAACCCTGGATGAGCGCCGCCCACATCCGCCATATCTGCGATGTCACCAACAGCCTGAAGCCGGACCTCATCGTCCTGCTGGGCGATTACAATGCCGGCCATGACTTCGTGTCGGGACCTGTGATGCCCGATCAATGGGGCGAGGTGCTCGCAACCTTGCGCGCGCCCTTGGGTATTTATGGCATTTTGGGCAATCACGACGTCTGGCACGGGGCCCTGCCCCGTATGCGCGGCGACAATGGCGAGAGCGTGCGCGCAGCACTGCGCGGTGCGAATGTGCGCGTTCTCGACAATCACGCCGTGCGCGTCAGCAAGGATGGCCGCGGCTTCTGGCTGCTGGGCCTCGCCGATCAGTTGGCGTATCGCATCGGGCGCCACTTCGACGGTGCCGACGACCTGCCGGGAACGCTGCGTCAGATCACGGACGACGCCCCCGCGATCATGCTGGCACATGAGCCCTATATTTTCCCGCGTGTGCCCAAGCGCATCAGTCTCACGCTCAGCGGCCATACGCATGGCGGACAGGTGAACCTGCCGATCATCGGCTCACCCGTCGCGCGGCGCGAGTCGCGCTTTGTTTATGGGCACTTCGTCGAGAACGACCGTCATCTGATCGTCTCGGCGGGCCTTGGCGCATCATTGTTTCCGGTGCGGTTCATGCGGCCGCCGGAAATCGTCGAGATCACGCTCGGCGGCAAACGGGCCGCCGGCGTCGCTGCCGCCAGCTGATTATTTCACTACGACGCGTGTGCCGACCGGAACGCGATTGAACAGGTCGATCGCGTCGATGTTGCGCATGCGGATGCAGCCGGACGATGCGCTGTGGCCGATGGTCTCCGGCTCGTTGGTACCGTGGATGCGATACAGCGTGTCGCGGCCGTGGTCGTAAAGGTAGAGAGCGCGGGCGCCCAAGGGGTTGTCGGGGCCACCCTTGAGACCGCCAGCGGCCACCACCGGCTTCAAATGGGGCCAGCGCACCAGCATGTCGGCGGGCGGCATCCAGCTCGGCCATTCGGCCTTGCGGGCGATGGTCGCGGTGCCCGTCCAGCCGAAAGCCTCCGAGCCGGTGGCAACGCCGTAGCGGATGGCGCGCTTGTTGGGCAGGACGAAGTAGAGAAACTTCTGGTCTGTGTCGACCACGATGGTGCCTGGAGTTTCGCCCGTGGGATCGTCGATCTCGTAACGCTGATAGTTGAGGTCCGTATCGAAGGCGGGGACCATCGCCATGTAATCGGTGTCACGCCCCGACAGGGACGGGTCGGGCACGCCCTTGAAATTGCAGCCCGCCAGAAGGACGGACGCGGCCGCCAAGGTGACCCAAGATGCGATTTTCATTGAAACGGTATCCCCAGCAGCAAGTGCGCTATTTATGTATGCGGATTGTTAGCACGGTCTTAACCACAGCTACTGCTGCACTGCGAAATTCCCACAACGTGACGCCAAAGTGACACAGCGCAAAGCGGCCCCGTCGCACCTGCGATTTTGTGGAGGATGCGTTAGACATAACCCGGCTTGAGAGCGACACTGCGCCCAGGCCGCTCCGGAGACAGCCCCTCGTGAACACCCTCGTCCTTACCCATCCGGATTGTCTCGCGCATGATATGGGGCCCGGGCACCCAGAGAGGCCCGACCGCGTGCGGGTAGTCGAGCGGATCCTCGAACACGAACGTTTTCAGACGCTTTTGCGCGAGTCCGCGCCGCTGGGTACGCGCGAGGCGATCCTGCGGGCGCATCCCGAAACCTATTACCTGGCCATCGAGGAGGCTTCGCCACATCAGGGCCTGACGCGGCTCGACGGCGACACTGTCATGTCACCCGGCACATTTCAGGCCGCGCTGCGCTCGGTTGGCGGCGCCTGCCATGCGGTGGACGAGGTGATGTCGGGGCGTGTCACCAACGCCTTCGTCGTGACGCGTCCGCCCGGCCACCACGCCGAACACGCCACTGCCATGGGCTTCTGTTTCTTCAACAATGTCGCCGTCGCGGCCCGCCATGCGCAGGCTGTCTATGGCGCCGAACGTGTCGCGATCATGGATTTCGACGTGCACCACGGCAACGGGACACAGGATATTTTCTGGGCCGACAAGAGCGTGCTCTATGCCTCGACGCATGAGATGCCGCTTTATCCGGGTACGGGCGCGCTGAGCGAGACCGGCACTTACGGCACCATCGTCAACGCCCCCCTACGCGCGGGCGACGATGGCGTGGCCTTTCGGGAAGCCATGAACACGCGCATCTTGCCCGCCATCGAGGCTTTCTCGCCCGATCTCGTCATCATCTCCGCCGGTTTCGACGCGCATCGGCGCGATCCGCTCGCCAATCTCAATTTGGTCGAGGCGGATTTCGGCTGGGCCACGGGCAAGTTGATGGAGGTCGCGGGCCGCTGCGCCAATGGGCGCGTCGTCTCCGTGCTGGAAGGCGGCTACGATCTGGAGGCCCTTTCCCGGTCTTCGGCCGCGCATGTCATGATGCTCATGGGCGCGGCCTGATGCGGGCTTGGGCGAGCGCGTGCACCGTCGCGGCGCTGTTCTGTCCCGGCGCAGCACTGGCCGCCGACAAGACCTGCAGCGACATCACAAACGATGGGCAGCCCTATACCGTCTGCTTGGTGGCTTCAGGCGATCCGGGGCTGCGGCTGTTTCTGGGGGACGGAAAAGGCCAAGTGTATGGCTCCTTTTCGGCCCTTTCCCAAGGGCTCGCGGCCGAGGGCCAGCGGCTCGTCTTCGCGATGAACGCGGGCATGTACCGGCCCGATCTGCAACCTGTCGGCCTTTATGTCGAGGGCGGGCGCCAGATCCACGCAGCCAACACGCGCAGCGGCTTCGGCAATTTCCACATGAAGCCGAACGGCATCTTCTGGATCGGGCCGCAGGGCGCCGCCGTGACGGAGACGTCGCGTTTCCTCCAGATGAGCCCTAAAGCGGATTATGCGACGCAATCGGGGCCGATGCTGGTGATCTCGGGCAAGTTGCATCCGCGTTTCCGCGCGCAGGCACCGTCGCGCAAGATACGCAATGGCGTCGGCGTCTGCCGCGACGGCCGCACGCGTTTCGCCATCTCGAACACGCCGGTCACGTTCCACGATTTCGCGGTTCTGTTTCGCGACAAGCTCGGCTGCCCGGACGCGCTCTATCTGGACGGCTCGATATCGGCGCTGCTGTCGCCGGAACTCGGCCGCTCGGACGGATGGCGCCCCATGGGCCCCATTGTCGGACTTGTCGCTAAGGCGCCCTGATCAATCCTTGAAGGGCCAGGGGCGTCCGGCACCGACCTGCGCGCGATGGCGCAGGAATGCATCGGCCAGAACAATGGCCATCATGGCTTCGCCGACCGGCACGCCGCGAATGCCGACGCAGGGATCGTGACGGCCCTTGGTGCGCAGCTCGATCTCCGCGCCTGTGCGGTCAATGGAGCGGCGCGGCGTCAGGATCGATGAGGTCGGTTTGACGGCGAAGCGCGCCACCACGGGCTGTCCCGTGGAAATGCCGCCGAGAATGCCGCCCGCATGGTTGGACAGGAACAGCGGACGCCCGTCATTGCCCATGCGCATTTCGTCGGCGTTCTCTTCACCGGTCAAAGCGGCGGAAGCCATGCCGTCGCCGATTTCGACGGCCTTCACGGCATTGATCGACATGAGCGCCGAGGCGAGTTCGGAGTCGAGTTTGCCGTAGATCGGCGCGCCCCAGCCGGCCGGCACGCCCTCGGCGACGAGTTCGATAATGGCGCCGCAGGACGAGCCCGCCTTGCGCACGCCGTCGAGATAGACTTCCCAATCCTGCGCGGCCTTGGCGTCCGGGCAGAAGAAGGGGTTGCGGTCCACCTCGTCCCAATCCCAGCGTGAGCGGTCGATCTTGTGCGGGCCCATCTGCACGAGCGCGCCGCGAATGGTGATGCCGTCGAGCAGCTTGCGGGCGATGCCGCCCGCTGCCACACGCATCGCCGTTTCGCGCGCCGACGAGCGGCCGCCGCCGCGATAATCGCGGATGCCGTATTTGGCGTCATAGGTGTAATCGGCATGGCCGGGGCGGTAGCTCGCCTTGATCTCCCCGTAATCCTTCGAGCGCTGGTCGACGTTGTCGATCTGCAGGCCGATGGGCGTTCCGGTGGTGACGATCTGGCCGGACTCGTCCTCCATGACGCCCGACAGGATCTTTACCTGATCAGGCTCCTGGCGTTGCGTGGTGAAGCGCGACTGGCCGGGGCGGCGCTTTTCAAGCCAGACCTGCAAGTCGGCCGCGACCAGCGGCACGCGCGGCGGACAGCCATCGACGATGCAGCCGATCGCCGGCCCGTGGCTTTCGCCATAGGTGGTGACCCGGAAGAGATGGCCGAAGGTGTTGTGCGACATGGGGACAGGGCTCACGGACGCAGGATGCGATCCGTTTTCTAGGAGCCCCGCTTCGCGCGGTCAAATGGGGCGCGGCGATCAGGCCGCGACCGCTCCCTTGATCGTCTTGGCGGCGACCAATGCCGGTTCGGCAGGGGCGCCGATCCACTCGGTGTGGGCCGGAATATGTTCACCCTTCATAACGACCGTCAGCGGACCGAGCCGCGAAAAGGCGCCGATGTGGGTGTCGTAGAGCACCGTCGAGCCCGAGCCGACCGTCACGCCATTGGCGACATGGACGCGCCCGACCTTCATCACGCGATCCTCGTAAAGATGCGTCTGGAGAGCCGACAGGCCATTGAGCGACACGAAATCGCCGATCGTCACGCAATCGAATTCCGTGATGTCGGTCATGTTCATGTAGACGCCCTTGCCGATGTGGGTGCCGAACAGGCGCAACGTCCAGGGCAGGAAGGGCGTGCCGCGCAGATGCTCGAGCAGCACCTTGCCAGCCAAGCCCCAATACATGACAGCCACAGCCTCGGTGCGCATCGCCCACCATGACCACATCGGCTTCACGATGGGCTCATAGCGCCCCATCGTCAGCCACTTGATGACGACCACGACCAGCATCACGCCGACCGAGATGGAGACGGACGCCGTCACGAAGAGGAAGAAGAGCTTGCCCCATTCACCCGCCAGCAGCGCGGGGCCGAAGGCCTCGACCGCCCAGGTGCCGAAGGTGATGAAGAGCATGGTCGGCAGAGAAATATGCACGGCCTCGAAGATCGCGCGCGCAAATGTCTTCCACCACGGCGGCTCGTAGGTCCAGTTTGCACCCAGCGCGTCGAACTTCTGGCGCACGGGCAGCTTGATCGGGGGCGAGCCGAACCAGGTGTCGTTCTCGCTCATTTCCGAATTTGCGGGTGGCTTCGACTTGATGCCGATGAGCGCGCCGCGCGGAATATCGCTGCCCGGCGGCACAACGGCGTCATTACCGACGAAGACATGCGCGCCTGTGCGCACCATTTTCAGGTGCATCCAGCCGCGACGGATGTCCTCGTCGCCCAGCACCACCTCGTCGGCAATGAAGTTCTTCTCGCCGATGTCGACGAGATCGTAGCGGCCGGCGAGGTT
>JAQGKN010000006.1 GCA_028290085.1 Hyphomicrobiales bacterium | reverse complement strand
CAACCTTCGTATTTGCTGGTCAATGCGGAGATCGAAAGAAGCAGCCATCCACCGATCATGATTGTGCCCCCGCTGGGTGCCGCCATCGGAAAAAGGCCGTGGCCAGCCAATGCGCGCAAGGTGAGGTCCCCGCAGAACAGAGCTGCTCCCAGCATAATGACTGCCGAGGCCACGACAGTCGAGCGTCCGGGTGCATGGCTCAGGCAGAGCGCTGCCACAAGCGCCGCATGTATCAGCGCGAATTGCGAGGCCGTGCGCAGATTGTCGTCATATCGGCCATGCGCGGCCAGGGCGGCGGCAGCGATCCCGGCCGCACCCAGGAGGCCGGCCAGGACGGCGAGGGCGCGAGCCGTTCGGAAATTCCACATCAGGCGTCAATCCTTGCGCATTCAGGCTGCCGGCTCAGAACGCGTTTTCCGTGTTCGTCAGAGCGAAGGGCGTGATGGCGAGGATATAGAAGTCGAAGAAAATCGACCAGTTCTCGATGTAGTAGAGGTCATGTTCGACGCGGTTTTGCAGCTTGTCGGGCGTATCCGTCTCACCGCGCCAGCCGTTGACCTGCGCCCAGCCGGTGATTCCGGGCTTGACGCGGTGGCGCGCGAAATAGCCATCCACCACCGCTTCGAACGTGTTGTCGGGCGTGCGCGCGTTGATCGGATGGGGGCGGGGGCCCACGAGCGAGAGGTTGCCGAAGAACACGACATTGATGAGCTGCGGCAATTCATCGAGCGATGTCCGGCGGATGAAGCGCCCAACCCGCGTGACGCGCGGATCGTTGCGCGTCGCCTGCTTGGGCGCTGTGTATTCGAGCATGTCCGTCCGCATGGACCGGAATTTCCAGACTTCGATCGGCTCGTTGTTGAAGCCGTGCCGCTTCTGGCGGAAGAAAATCGGTCCGCGCGAATCGAGTTTCACCGCGATCGCAACGGCTAGGAGGACGGGCGACAGGGCAATCAGAGCCAGCGTCCCGATGATACGGTCGAATGCTGTCTTGACGACAACGTCCCAATCCGCAATCGGCTTGTCGAAGACGTCGAGGACCGGAACGTTGCCGATATAGGAATAGGAGCGCGGCCGGAAGCGCAGCTTATTGGTATGCGCCGAGAGGCGAATGTCGATGGGCAGCACCCAGAGCTTGCGCAGCATCTGGAGGAGGCGGGCTTCCGCTGTGATGGGCACGGTGAAGATGATGAGATCGATGCGCGTGTGGCGTGCGAATTCCACGAGGTCGTCGACATTTCCGAGTTTCGGAAAGCCGGCCACGAGATCAGGCGAGCGATCGTCAGCCCGATCGTCGAACACGCCGCAGATCTGGAGATCGGAGTCGACCTGCCGTGTCAGCGCCTGCAGAAGCTGGTCGCAGGAGGGGCCGCCGCCCACAATGGCCGTGCGCCGATCGAGCCTGCCGCGGCGCGTAAGGCCGCGCACAACGGCGGCCGTAATGACGCGTTCTACCATGAGGACGGCGAAGCCAGCGAAAAAGTACGAAATCAGCCAGACACGCGAATAGATCCCCTCGGCTTTTGAGAGGAAAACGAGCGACTGCGCCGCCATAAAGACGAGGGCCCATCCTGCCAGCAGCTTCCCGCCGCTGCGAACGGGTGCGCGCAGTGCGGCTGTTTCGTTGAGTTGCGATGCCTGAAACACCACGAGGGAGATCAAGGATATTGCCACGATCGCGAACAGATACTGCAGCGGAAAAACGTCGCGCTGATAAATGTACTTGATGATCATGCCGGTGAGCCCGATCAACACGAATTCGGTGATGCGGACCGCGCCCGAAAGTACGATGGGTGAAAATGCCGATCCAGCGGAGCGGCTCGAGAGCACTTCCGCGAGTTGGATCAGGCGTTCGTTTTGAACAGGCGATGAGGGTTGCTGCGCTGGATCTGGCGTAATTCCGGCAAGCCGCTCCAGATCGCCGGTGTCGAATGTCGCCATCTCAGAAATACCGCTCCTTGACATTCAGTGTATCGCCCGGTCGAACGCTCGCCGTCATCGGCGCGGTCAAGATAACTGGCACGCCGTCGATGATCCGGGTCAAATCTACTGATGTCTTCACCGCGCGCGGGGTAAAGCCCCCGGCAATCGCGATCGCATTTTGAACTGTCATGCCGTTTACGAAGGGATATTGCCCGGCGGTCGTAATCTCGCCAATCACAAAGAACGGCCTGTATGCCACGACTTCAGCGGCGACGCGGGGCTCACGCAAGAAGCCGTTGCGCAGGCGTGACTCGACGGCCTTCTCAAGCTGCGGCAGCGTCATCCCCAAAGCGCGGAACGGTCCAATCAACGGCATGGAAATTTGTCCGGAGCCGTCGACCGCATAGGTATTCGAGAGAGTATCCTGCCCGTAGACAATGATGCGCAAACGGTCGCCGCTGGCGAGCGTGTAGGGCTCGTCCTGTTGGGACTCCGTGTAGATCGCTCGATATTCTCTGGACGCGCAGCCGCTCAGAAGCAGTGCCGACAGAAAAAGAATGGCGAATGATTGCCGCATCGACGCTCTGCCCGACCCCTTTGGGAGAGAGCAGGAGCCCTCCAATCCGCCATGGTTATTTATAGACATAGGATTAATAAATTCTCTCTGCCCGGATCTCGTCTGGTTAACCTCCTTTAAACCTTAAGAGATTTTACTCGCAGTCCTGAGTCTCGGGGTTGCGGATGCGCGTTTTGGAAAAGAGTTCTGACAGCTTCCCGGCAGATGCCGCATTCCGGCCGGCGTCCGGCTGGCGGTATGCAGCGTCAGCTCGCGGAATGTGCGTGGCGGCCGGCGTGCTGCTCGGGCTCGTCGCAGGAATGGCCGCGTTTTCGAGCCGAACTCCTTCCTTGATAGCTGAGGCGCGCGGCCGTGCCGCGTCGCACGCGTTTCTTCGTGGTGTCAGCCATCAAGCCTTCGTGAGAGCGCCGCAGCCTGCACCTCGCGAGCGGGGCTCGTTTCTCGCTGGATTCGCCTTGTTCGGGCTCGGTCTTTCGTCAGGGCTCACTGCCTTGATTGATCGACGCCTCGGCCGAAATCGCGGCACGCCGCAGGTGGAAGCAGTGGAACGTCCACAAGTTCCCGGCGAGGTCCGGTTGATGTGTCGAGTTGCCCGAGTTCTGAAAGAGGACCGTGAGGCCGAGACAGACAGCCGGTCTGTCGAAGCGCTCGCACCTGACGCTGCTGTCTCTGCAGAGAGACGTGTCGATCCGGTGCCAGCTGTTCATGCGCCGGGTGCCGAGGTGCCGAATTTCGCGCGTAGCATTTCGGGCGACGAGACGGGTGCGCTGGCGCAACGCATTGCGACGGCGGGCGCG
>JAQGKN010000192.1 GCA_028290085.1 Hyphomicrobiales bacterium | reverse complement strand
GGTCACGACCCAGGGCAGGGTCTGCGGGTCGCCGAGTTCGCGGCCGATGGTCGGCATGGCGGGCGCGACAATGGTCTGGTCCAGCGCGCCGATAAATTGCGCAAGCATGAGGCCGCCCATGATCGAGATGATCTCTTTGCGGCTGAGCATGGCTGTGGCGGCCGGAGCCTGAGATGGCATGAGGTATCTCGGGATTGAACGCCCGCTCATGCCGATGCAACCGCAGGACGCGGGCACGTCATCGAAGTATGTCGGGCTGGCCGCCGGGCGAGTTGCTGCGGATCGGTCTTAACTCTCGCGTGTCACTCGGCTGCGGTCAATGCCGAACGTTCGAAAACCGGCAGCAGCAGAGCGTGCAGGCGGTCCCCCACGCGCTCCGTCGCGAGCGTATTCACGCGACGTAACGCTGCGTCCTGCAAGGTAGCCCGATAGGTGTCGTCTTCGAGCGTCCGTCGCATGGCTGCGGCAAATTGTTCCTCGTTTCCAGGTTCGACGAAACAGGCCGCCCCATTCCAGATTTCCCGGTGCGCGGGAATGTCCGACAAGACGAGCGCGCAACCCTGCGCCGCCGCCTGCAGCACAACCCGGCCGCATGCCGTTGCGCGCGCGGCCGAAACGAAGGTGGGCGCGCGGGCGAGAAGGACCTGTGTCTCCATTGCGCTCAAGGGTCCGAGTGAATGAAGGTTTTCAAAACAGACGGGCTGCCCGTGCGCGCCCTGCGCTGGGTTCAGCGAAAGAACCGCGCCGCACATGCGCCCAGCTGCCCTGTCGAGCATGGCCAGATCGCTGCCGTCCTCGCACGGGCGGTCCGCAACGAGGACAAAGGCATACTGGCCGCGATCGCAACATGCGTAAGCAGCGGGCGCTGTCGCTGGATGCAGCACCTGCGGCAAGGCCGGCAGGCCGTAGTCGCGCTTCAACGTCTCCGCGAACCAGAGGCTCGGCGTAATCACGAGGTCCGCTGCCAGCAGGCCGGCACGCTCCCGCGCGGCTTGCTGCGTGTCGTCTTGCGGCGCCTCGCTCGGTCCGTGTGCCGCCTTCCAGCGCAACAGCGCCGAAGAGCCGCAGGCAACAACATGCGGCAAGCGGCCGCGTCTGCCGGCGGCAAGCGCGGGGTGATGGAGCAGCAACAAGTCCGCACCTATGGCGCTGGCCATGTCCGATAGCAGGGCGCCCGCATCAAGATTTTCCAGCGCGTCCAGGCCGGGCAGCGCTTCGGACGAAAAGCTCAAGCCCGGAATCCGACGCGCGGCCAGGCTCTGTGCCTCGTCGGGCCCGCACCCGACGGGGACCAGCACAGTTTCAAGCCCATGCGCGAAAAGCGTCGCGGCAGTCTCGATGCAGTCGTCAAACGCCAGCCGGCTTTCCAGCCCCGCATCGCCGCAAGACACGGTCATCAAAAGCCGATGCCCCGCGAGCGGGGAAAGCTGAAGCGTCTCACGCTCGATCAATGGAGGCAGAGGCGAAAGCGGCGTGAGGGCGGCGGGTGTGGACGCAGATGCGTCGGCACGCTCGCCTGAGAGGGCATGCCGGCCCCGCGTGCCAATACTCGCCCTCTCGCTCATGCGCGCCTCACCTTATTAACTGTGATTATGCAACGTCTCCGCCCTGCGCTTGGTTGCACGCAGGCAACAGTGCCGCAGGGGCTCGCGCGGCATGTTGTTCTCTGGTCAGCCGACTTCATATGATGCAATGTCCGCCGGCTTTCCGATCGTACGCTCACGTCCCCTCGTGAGCCGGGTGCGGTGTCCGGAGTTTCGCTCGAGGAGAAGTTATGACGTTCAATCATTCATGGGCCGCTGTGGCCGCTCTCGCGTTCGCAGGTCTCGCCTCTGGCCAGGCCATGGCGCAGGATGCTGAAGCTGGCGAGAAGGTCTTCGCCAAGTGCCGCGCCTGCCATCAAGTCGGTCCGACCGCCAAGAATGGCGTTGGTCCCGAACTGAACGGCGTTATCGGTCGCGCGGCTGGAGCCGCCCCCAACTATAATTATTCGGAAGCCAACAAGGGCTCGGGCCTCACCTGGGACGTGGCGACCTTCAGCGAATACATCAAGAACCCGCGCGCAAAGGTGCCGGGCACCAAGATGGTTTTCGCCGGCATCACCAATGAGAAAGATATCGACAATCTGATCGCCTATCTCAAGACGTATGACGCCGAAGGCAAGAAGCTCTGAGAACAACCAGCGCGCGGAGGGGCTCATGAACAAGACTGAGGTTTTGTCCGAAGAACTCATCCGCGCGCGTCTTTCGCGAGACCTCCCGCGCTGGACATTCGAGACGGGCGCCATCAGCCGAACCTACCGCACGCAGGGCTGGAAGGGCACGCTGATGGTTGTCAATACAATCGGCCATCTTGCAGAAGCAGCCTGGCATCACCCCGATATTCATGCCTCTTATCCCGCAGTCACCGTGCGTCTCAACACGCATGACGCCGGCGGCGTGACGGAGAAGGATCTGGCGCTTGCCGCCAAGATCGAGGAGGTCGTCTGCTGGCGCCCGGGCCGCGAGGGCAGTGCGCTCGATGGCACGCCGTCTGATCCGGCCTTCGCCTATATTCGCTACGACGACTGACGATCTTGGCCTTACGCGACAGCACCTTCACGCGGCGGCACGCTCGCGCCCGGCTTGTTGGGCACGTCCGTCTTTTGAGCAGCTTCGACGCATAGCTCGATGGCGCGCGACAGGCTGGTCGCGCAGGAGTCCGCACCAGCAATAGTGCAGAGATCGCGCACCCACGCGTCATCTGCGTCGCTCATCCAGAAACAGGCCATCAACTTCGCCTTCGGAAGACGACGACGGATGCGGCGCACAGCGTAGCGCACATGGGCGGTTGAAAGATCCGCATCGAGATAGGACAGGCAGACGAGAGCCACCCCTTCAGTGTGCAGTCGCGTGATCTTGCCCGGTGACAGGATCTCCGGCCCCTCCACTTTCGCCGCGATGCCGTGCTTCTCGAGCAATTGGGCGAGGATCGCGCTGGCTGCCTCGTCTAGCGGGCTGCGCCCGGAGATGCACAGGACGGGTGCGTCAGACAGAAAATCGTCGGCGAGATCTTCCCGTTCCAGCTGCGGCATCGGCTGAAATGTCAGGTGCGGCGAATCGGTGGTTGGCTGCGAGAGATCGTCGGACTCAGCGGCCTTGGCTTCCGCCGCCGAGACGTAAAGCGGGTTGTCGGCGAGATCGTCGATGACTTCGCAGACGGTGTCGCGGATCTGAATCTGCTGCAGCTCTTCGAGCAAACCGCGCCGCACGTCGGCCTGCGCCATCATCAGGCCCGGCATCGCGATCTCTTCGTAATAGGCGGCCAGCGGCTTGGTGCGCAGATATTCTTCTGCCTGATCTGCGGCTTCCGAAGGGTGCCCGGCAAGCATGCGCTGGTAGAAACTCTCGGTCGGGGTCAATGGCGGTGCATCGCCCAGAATGACGTCGAGGAATTGCAGGCGCTCGACATGGCGCCCCAGCACGACGAGGCAGACTGTCAGTGGCGTCGACAGCAGCAGACCGATGGGGCCCCAGAGCCACGTCCAGAACGTCGCTGCCACCACAACTGCGATCGGCGATAGCCCCGTGGAATGCCCGTAGAGCAGGGGCTCGACAACCTGCCCGACGATTGGTTCGAGCACGAGGAACAAACCAAGTGTCATCAGCACCATGGTCCAGCCCGGATCGACCGCGGCCGCCAGTGCAACCGGCGCGATGGCCGCGACGAACGCGCCGACATAGGGCACGAACCGCATGACCATGGCGAGAATGCCCCAGAGAATGGGACTGGGCACGCCAATGACCGACAACCCTGCGCCGACAATAAAGCCGAAGCCGGCGTTCAGCGCGGTTTGCACGAGGAAGTAGCGACTGAGACGACGAGCGGCATCGTCGATAGCCGCCGTCGTGCGATGGAGATCG
>JAQGKN010000645.1 GCA_028290085.1 Hyphomicrobiales bacterium | reverse complement strand
GTGCCGGATGCTTGGCGCCCGGCCTTCACAGACCTGATACATGATCGCGAGGGCAGGGGGAATATGGCGCCGTTTCCCGAGTGCGTCGCAGCGCCTCTGGATTTGCCCTGCCAATCCATGGTTTAAGACAAAAAACGGAGAATTTGCCGATGCTCAGATGGTCGATCGCAACAGTCTCCATGGGTGGCACGCTGGAAGCCAAGCTCGCGGCCGTCGCCCGCGCCGGTTTTCGCGCGGTCGAGATTTTTGAGAACGACCTTACATTTTTCAGCGGCAAGCCCCGCGACGTTCGGGCGCGAGCCGAGGATCTCGGGCTCGAGATCATCGGGCTTCAGCCGATGCGCGATTTCGAAGGCATGCCGGAGCCGCTGCGGTCCCGCAATTTCGACCGGGCCGAGCGCAAATTCGACCTGATGGAAGAATTGGGCACGCGCTTTCTGGGCATGTGCTCCAGCGTCTCGGAAGATTCCGCCGACGATATGCAACGTGCCGCTGCCGATCTGGCGGAACTCGCCGACCGGGCCGCACAGCGTGGGTTCCGGCTGGGCTATGAAGCACTCGCCTGGGGCCGCCATGTGCGCGACTGGATAAGCGCCTATGAGCTGGTCTGTCTCGCCGACCGGCCGAATCTGGGCATCGTGCTGGATTCCTTCCATATCTGCGTCAACAAGAACCCGCTCGCCCCTCTTGCGGATATCCCGGCTTCGCGCATCGGCCTTGTTCAGCTGTCCGACGCACCGGGCATCGTGATGGACCCGATGTCGCTCAGCCGGCATCACCGCTGCTTTCCGGGGCAGGGCGACCATCCGGTCGACACCTTCCTCGATGCTGTCATGAAGACGGGTTATCGCGGCCCGATCTCGCTGGAAGCCTTCAACGACCAGTTCCGGGGTGCGCCTGCCACGACCATCGCGCGCGATGGCATGCGCTCGATGCAGATCGCGGGCGAGACGCTGGACCGCAACCGCGTGGCTCAGGGGCTGGCGCCCCTCCATATAGGCCCTGACCTGCCGCCTGCCGCGCAGATCGGCGGAATCGAATTCGTGGAATTCGCCAGCGGCTCGCCGGGCGGAGATTCCTTTGAGGCTCTGCTCGGCGGGCTCGGCTTTACGCGGGTGGCGCGTCATCGCTCGAAGGAGGTCGATCTCTACCGGCAGAACGGCCTGAACATTGTCGTCAACCGCGAGCAGGACGGCTTTGCGCATTCCTTCTACCTGATGCACGGAACGTCGGTCTGTGCGCTGGGGCTTCGCCTCGACAATCCCGAGGGCGCGCTGGAGCGGGCCAATGCGCTGGGCGCGCCGACCTATTTCGGCCGGATCGGGCCCGGCGAAGCGCTGATCCCGGCGGTGGCGGGGGTCGAGAACAGCCTGATCTATTTTATGGGCGAGAAGACAGGGCCGCGCAGCAATTGGGACCAGGATTTCGTGTTCGAGACGCAGGAGGCGCCCGGCGCGCTGGTGGCGTTCGATCATTTCTCGAACGTCCTGCGCCGCTCCGAATTCCTGTCCTGGATGACCTTCTACAAATCTGTGCTCGGCCTCGTGAACGATCCGCAGGTCGAGGTCGCCGATCCTTACGGCGCCTTCTTCAGCCGGGTGATCCGCTCGAAGGATGGCAGCGTGCGTATTCCACTGAATATCGCGGATGGCGGCTCGACGGCGGTCTCGCGCTTCATCGATGCGTTCGGCGGTAGTGGCGTCCAGCATATCGCGCTTGAAACGGGGGATCTGCTCGGCTTCGTCGAGGCGGCTGTGGCGCGGGGCGTGAGTTTTCTGGATATTCCGGACAATTATTACGCAGATCTCGCCTCGCGGTTCGATATCGCGCCCGAGATGCTGGAGCGGATGCGCCGTCTCAATATCCTCTACGACCGCAACCGCGGCGGCGAGTTCTTCCACATCTATACGTCGACGTTCGAGGAGCGCTTCTTCTTCGAAATCGTCGAGCGGCGCGGCTACGATCAATATGGCGCCGCGAATACGCCCGTCCGCCTCGCCGCCCAGATGGCGTGACGGGGCCGTCCTTGCGAGGAGCGCAGCGACGCGGCAATCCAGGAGTCGCAGGAGCGGTCTGGATTGCTTCGCTCCGCTCGCAATGACGGCAACGAGATCTGCGCGAGGCCGACCCCACTGGCGGCGCGCGTGGAACCTGTTAATTTGCGCCATCGAGCGCCGCCAAGAGTGCGGCTCCTGACCGATCCGGAGGAAAGATGAGACTGTTCCGCTGCGCCTGCCATTCCGGTCTGTCCTATTGGTCTAATTCGGCGCGTGCGCCAGCCGACGTTGGCGGTGGCGCAAGCCTGCCGCGCACCGGCGGTCCCGTGGACGCTTCCGTGCTCGCCGATCTCGCGGCGGCCAGCCGCATTCTCGCTGATCAGGGCGTGGTCGATGCCTTTGGCCATGTCAGCATGCGCCACCCGCACGACCCGCAGCGCTTTCTCATGTCGCGCTCGCTCGCACCTGCGCTCGTCACACCCGACGACATCATGGAATATGACCTGAACTGCGATTGCGTGGATGCGCAGGGCCGGGGCAGCTTTCTCGAGCGCTTCATCCATGGCGAGATTTTCCGCAGCCGCCCGGATGTGATGGCCGTGGTGCACAGCCATTCGCCCAACGTCATCCCCTTCGGCCTCGTGAAGACGCCGATGCGGGCCATGTTCCACAATGCCGCTTTCGTGGCGCGCGGCGTGCCAGTGTTCGACATCCGCGATAAGTTCGGTGCGACCGATATGCTTGTCGGCAATGCCGACAAGGGCGTGGCGCTTGCGAAAGTGCTGGACGACAAGGACATCGTGTTGATGCGCGCGCATGGCAGCGTCGCCACCGGCCCGAGCCTGCCGGTCGCAGTGTTCCGCGCTGTTTACACCGAGATGAATGCCCGGCTGCAGTTCCAGGCCGCCATGCTGGGCGGCGGCGGCGACATTGCCGCGCTCGATGCGGACGAGGGCGCGCTGGCCGACAAGGTCAATCTCTCCTCCGCCTCGCGTGCGTGGGATCTCTGGAAGCGCCGCGTCGGCTTCTGATTTGTTCAATTGAGTGAGGATCTAGTTTCATGTCGCAGGTGCAGACGTCGTCGCGGAGCAATGAGCCGCGCCAGCAACTCGTCGATGCGATCCGCATGCTGGAGCGTGCGGAGATCATCGACCACAATGGCCATGTCAGCATCCGCTATGGCGACAATATCCTCATCAACAATGGGGCGGCCGTCAAAGGCCTTCTCACGCAGGACGATCTCGTCGAGATCGACTTCGATGGCAATGTGATTTCGGGCGGTGGCAAGCCGCCGCTCGAATTCCACATCCATTCGGAAGTCTATCGCGCGCGGCCCGACGTGCAGGCTGTCGCCCATACGCATCCGAAGTGGTCGACGTTCCTGACCATGGTCGGGCAGCCCTACAAGCACGTTTATGCGCAGGGCGTGTTGCTTGGCGACATTCCCGTCATGGACACGCCGCTGTCGGTCAACACCAAGCCGATGGGCGAGCGTCTCGCGGCGACACTTGGCGACAAGCCCGCGGTGCTCTTGAAGTCGCACGGCGTGACGGTGGTTGGCACGAACATGATCGAATGTTTCGCGCTCGCCGCCTATGTCGAGGAGAATGCCTATCGCCAATATATGGCGATGCAGATCGGCGATCCCTACGTGTTCAGTGAAGACGAGAAGAAGGCCTGCTTCGAGAAGCTTTGGTCCACAAGTCTCTTCCAGAAGACTTGGGACCATTATCGCTCAA
>JAQGKN010000641.1 GCA_028290085.1 Hyphomicrobiales bacterium | reverse complement strand
CCTCGAAAATTTCGGGATGGGGCAGGGGGATCGACAACTTGTCGCCCTCGGTACCCGTGAGGACGAAGCGTAGGTTCTCGCCGGTAATGGCCGTGATCTTTCCATCCTTGATCGTGCCGACCCGGATCTTGGGGCCTTGCAGATCGAGCAGGATGCCGATGGGCCGGCCCACTTCACTTTCCAGCGCGCGAATGGACGCGTGGACGAGGGCGTGGTCGGCCTGCGTTCCGTGGCTGAAGTTCAACCGGAACGTATCGACGCCCGCGAGGAACAACGTTTTCAGCATCTCCGGGGAGGAGCTTGCGGGGCCGACGGTGGCGACGATCTTTGCTCTGCGATGACGGCGCATGGTGGTCCGGCCGTGAGGCCGCCTTCAGGTGATGAGAATGGCGCGAATATCGTTGACGTTGGTGAGTGTCGGGCCAGTGCGAATGAGATCGCCGGTTGCGTCAACCAGGCTGTCGCTGTCGTGCGCGACGAGGTGGTGACGCGGGTCGCATCCAGCGGCCCGGGCGCGAACGAGTGTGTCGGGTCCCACGAGCGCGCCTGCGGCGTCTTCGGTGCCATCAATGCCGTCGCTGTCTCCCGCCACGGCCCAGATACCGGACTGTCCGGCCATGGCGATGGCGAAGCCAAGCAGGAATTCCGTGTTTCGTCCGCCGCGTCCAGCCGGCCCCTGGCCGATCGTGACTGTCGTTTCACCGCCCGAAAGAAGCACGGCTGGTGAGGGGATTGGATGGCCATTGAGTTGAACGGATTTGGCGATACCGGCCATGATCGTGCCGAGTTCGCGGCTTTCGCCCTCGATTGCGTCCCCAAGGATCAACGGCGTGAAGCCCGCGGTGCGCGCGGCCTCGGCTGCTGCCGCGAGCGCGAGAGACGGCGCCGCAATCAGGCGCACGTCTGTTTTGAACGCGCCGGGCTTTGGCGTCTCAAAACCCTGTTCGAGAACTCTCTTCGCGGCCTCGGGCAGCTCGAGCCGATACCGCGCGACGATTTCGCGGACCTCCTCGATGGTGCTCGGATCAGGCACCGTCGGCCCAGATGCGATGGCCGCGGGATCGTCGCCCGGCACGTCGCTGATGACGAGCGTGACGACACCGGCGGGCGCAGCCGGAGCCGCTAGTCGTCCGCCCTTGATCGAGGAGAGATGCTTGCGAACAGCATTCATCTCGGTGATCGTCGCACCGCTCGCGAGCAGTGCGCGGTTGACGGCCTGCTTGTCTGCGAGCGTCATGTCGCCTGCGGGCAGGGCCAAAAGCGCGGAGCCGCCACCCGAAATCAGCGCGATCACCAGATCGTCCGGCCTGAGTCCCTGCACGGCGGAAAGAATCCGCCGCGCGGCCGTCGCGCTCATCTCGTCGGGAACCGGATGAGACGCCTGCAAAATCTCGATCCGCCCTGCGGGAACGGCATGCCCGTAGCGCGTGACGACGACGCCGGATACATCGACATCGCTCCATGCCTCATCGAGCGCCGCAGCCATGGCGGCCGAAGCCTTGCCCGCTCCGACAACAATGCAGCGTCCCTTCGGCTTGTCGGGCAGGTTGCGCAGGACAGCAGGGCCCGGCGCAGCGCTGGCGACCGCCGCATCGAAGATTTGCCTGAGGACTCGTCTGGCTTCTTGATCGTCCATGGGGCGCATGGTCCTGCTCGTCAAACGTTTGAGCTGAGGATGGCCTCAACCACAGCGTTCGTCACATCCTTGGTCGTGGCCGTGCCCCCGACGTCGGGTGTCATGATACCCGCTCCGGTCACCTTTTCCACCGCGCGCATGAGCCGCGCCGAGGCGTCGGGCTCGCCGAGGTGATCGAGCATCTGCGCAGCGGTCCAGAATGTCGCGACTGGGTTCGCTATCCCTTTGCCCGTGATGTCGAAGGCCGAACCATGGATGGGTTCGAACATCGAGGGAAAGCGGCGCTCAGGGTCGATGTTGGCGGTGGGCGCAACGCCGAGACTCCCAGCCAGCGCACCGGCAAGATCCGACAGGATGTCCGCATGCAGATTCGTGGCGACAATCGTGTCGAGCGACTTCGGCTTGAGCGTCATCCGCACTGTCATGGCGTCGACCAGCATCTTGTCCCAGGTCACGTCGGGAAACTCGGTCGCAACTTCGGCTGCGATCTCGTCCCACATCACCATGCCGTGGCGCTGTGCGTTCGACTTGGTGACGACGGTCAGCAGTTTGCGCGGGCGTGCCTGCGCGAGCTTAAACGCATAGCGCATGATGCGGGTCACGCCGACACGCGTGAAAATGGCGACTTCCGTTCCGACTTCTTCGGGAAAGCCGCGATGCGCCCGCCCGCCGTGTCCCGAATATTCGCCTTCGGAGTTTTCGCGGACGATGACCCAGTCGAGATCGCCGGGGCCCACGCCGTGCAAAGGCGACTGTATCCCGGGCAGGATCTTCGTCGGGCGCACATTGGCGTATTGGTCGAAGCCCTGGCAGATCGGCAGCCTGAGGCCCCAGAGGGTGATGTGGTCGGGAACGTCGGGAGCGCCGACCGCGCCGAAGAAGATCGCATCGAACCGCTTCAGCTGTGCAAGACCGTCGACGGGCATCATGATGCCATGGCGCTTGTAATAGTCCGAACCCCAGTCGAAGCTCTCGATGTTGAACTTCACGTCACCAGCACGGCGTTGAAGGCTTTCAAGGACGGTGATGCCAGCTGCAATCACCTCGGGGCCGATGCCATCGGCCGGGATGGCCGCAATCGAATATTCGCGCATGAGAAGCTCCTCGTTGAACGGCCGGTTTTTTTGCGAGCGAGAAGCGCTTTGAAAGCGGCACTGAACGGGGACGCTATGTTTCAAGCGCACGGCGTTCAATTGCCCGTGGTTTATACAAAAAAATGATATAATCTCTGACCATGGACCTGAACCAGCTGCGTTGTTTCGTCGTCACCGCCGACATGCTTCATTTCGGCAAGGCGGCGCGTCATCTCGAGATGATGCCCTCTGCGCTCGGCCGCCATGTGCGGCTTCTGGAAGAGGATCTCGGGACGCAGCTGCTGCTTCGCACGACCCGGAATGTTGCCTTGACGGAGGAGGGGGCCCTGTTCCTCGAGGAAGCACGCCAGCTTCTCGATCAGGCTGACGATCTCGCCAACCGCTTCCGCACGCGCGGCCGATCCAGTGCCCGCACGCTGCGCGTCGGCGCCATCGACAGCGCCGCAGCCGGTCTCCTGCCGACGCTCCTTCACGATTTCCGTCTGGCACGGCCCGATGTCACCGTGCATCTCGTCGAGGACAAGACGATCCGCATGCTTCCCCGGCTCGTTTCAGGACGGCTCGATCTGGCGTTCGTGCGCCCGCCGGAACACGCAGACAAGACCATCGAATTCGAGTTTCTGTTTTACGAGACAGCCGTCGTGGCCGTCCCCGAAAGTCATCGGCTGGCCGAGCGTTCCAAAGTCACGATCGAGGATCTTGCAAACGAGCCCTTGATCGTGCCGGAACGCCGTTCGCGTCCACACAGCTACGACCTCACGATCAAACTCTTCGCCGAAGCCGGACTGCAGGCCTGGATCGCCCAGATCGCCGAAGAGAAACACACCATCGTCAATCTGGTGGCAGCGAAACTCGGGAGTGCCATCGTGCCCCGATGGACATCCCGCCTCGCCGCACCGGGCGTGCGCTTCCTGCCGCTCGACGGCGAGGGAAAACGCCAGATGAACAAGCTGCCGCTAGCGGCGGCCTGGGCGCGGGGCTCGCGCGATCCCGTGCGTGACGAGATGCTGGCGACGGTGAGGCTGGGGCTGGCGGCTTATGGGGCGCTGGCTTAGGGTGCGTTCCGGGGTATCTTGCTGCGGCCTAAAAGCTGCGCCGTTACTTATGCCCAACAATGTTCAGTGCTACCGCGGCACCGATGAGCGCCTTGAAAGCCTTTTCATCAATTTGCGTACCTTCGCCGATGTCGATTGCGCGCCTGATATTACCCTCCAGGCTGGAGTTGAAGAGGCCGGACGGGTCTTCCAGCAAGGCGCCCTTTGCGAAGGTCAGCTTTACTTTTTCCTTGTAGGTTTCTCCGGTGCAGAGAATGCCGGCGTGCGACCACGTGGGCACACCACTTGGATTGGAGGGCTTGCGCCACTTGACCTCTTCGACGACGTCGGGATCCGCTTCACGGATGAAATCGCGGAGACGCGCAAGCGTCGCGTCGCGCCAGTCGCCCAGCATCGCAATCTTCGCGTCGATCAACTCCGAAGCGGTTTCGTTATCGGTGCCCGAGGTTGTGCCTTTAGGCGCGATGTTTTTGACAGACATATAGCACTCCCAGTTACGCCGTCTTGCGCGGCATGAGGCCTTGGGTCGACGATTATATCCGGAATTGAAGAGTGCTTGTCTACGTTCGCGGTGCAGTGAGCCGCTTGCTGTCTTGCGATAATCGATTGAGAAATTGACGACCGGCGCCAAATCTTGGCGGAAGGGGTGTCCGCATTACGTCTGGATCATGGTGTGCCAGCCTGCTTCCGTCCGCCCTGAAATTGCAAGCGAAACCGCAAAATCTGTGCCTTAGTGGGTCATAGTAGTCGCAGCTGTCTCCGATCTGCTGTAAGACCAACTGTAAGACCATGAGGTGCTGGATGTTAGGCAAACTCACTGCGCGCGGTGCGATGAGCGCGAAGCCAGGGAGATACGGCGATGGGGGCGGGTTATGGCTCGTCGTTTCCAAAACTGGGGCTCGGAAATGGGTATTTAGGTTCGCCTTTGAGCGCAGGGTTACGGAGATGGGCCTTGGTAGTGCCGCTGTCTCTTTGGCAGAAGCTCGCCTACTGGCAGCCGACGCCCGAAAGCTGCTGGCCGCCGACCTGAACCCAATCCAGGCGCGTGCGGAAGCGTAACGTGCGGCCGCCGGGCGGCCGACGTTCGGACCGATGGCCGAC
>JAQGKN010000609.1 GCA_028290085.1 Hyphomicrobiales bacterium | reverse complement strand
CGCGCCCGGCATGTTCTGCACGATAATTCGCGGATGCCCCGGAATATGCTTGCCGAGATGCGCGGCAACGAGACGGGCATAGAGATCGTTGCTCCCGCCCGGCGGATAGCCGACGACCATTTCCATCGTGCGGCCTGTGTAGAAGCCTGCGACGTCATCCGCCATTGCCGCGCCCGAGGTGCAGGACACGGCGAGGAAAGCTCCCAAAATGTAGCGGATCCGCAGGCGTGATTTGCCCATCTCATGCTCCCCAAATTTCTGCTTGGCGCAGAAGCTGCGATTGTCTCGCTTGATAGTCATGTTGCGCCGACGCCCATCGGGCGTCAACGCAGGGATTGCAGGCAGTTCTCGACCGCTTACATCGGCCCATCAATTGGGCGCAGGAAGCGTCCGTGCTCGATACGCTTGTCGCCGTCGACATAGAGCGTCGGTTCGAGAATGACCCCGTCCATGTGGATGTTGGAAAGGATGGTCCCGCCTACATCGACATTGGTGCCCAGGCCAAAATGCATGGAGCCCAAAATATTCTTGTCCTCACGCTGCACGCCGCGGATCAAAGCCTTGGAATTGATGCCGACGGATGCCTCAGCGGGGCAGACATAGGCGTTTTCGTCGCCATAGGTCGCCAGATAGTTCCGCAACGTATAAGCGTCCGCACCGCCATCGATCGAGACGATGCGGCCCTTCTCGACGGTCAGCTCGATGGGGCTCGAGAGCCGCCCGAGCTGGTGCATGCAGAGGTCGATGACCAGCTTGCCGTGAGCGGTTCCTTCGAGCGGCGGAACGTTGAATTCGCCGTTCGGATAGAGAAACCGATGGAAGGGGATCGCCTTGCTGCGCCCGAGAACATTGATCTTATAGGGCACGAAGGATTCGTCCGGCAGCTTCGGAATGAAGATGCGATCGGTTACGTCGTAGTAAAAGTCAGAACCATATTTCGAGGTGACCCGGCACTGGCGTGCGCCGGTCCCAAAAATATTGGTGGCCACCCAATGATTGCGGATGGCCATTTCCCGCTGGTCTTCCGTCACCGCGCCGGACTGGAACATCTCCAGCGTCATGCCGCCATCCATGCAGATCGTGGGCACACCGGCAACCATCGCATGATGATTGGCATGGCAATGCAGCATCCCGGTCGAAGCAAGAAGGATGTTGAGATCGACCTTGGTCATGGCCTCGCAGACGGCAAGCGGAGGATCGTAATAATCGGCAGGACGTGGATCGAACATCGCGAGAACGGCATCGGCGCCAACCTCGGACAGAGTACTCATGATTGCCTGCCAAACCCGTGGGTCATGGGCTGTGTCGGTCACCACCAGAACCTTCATCCCAGCGGTGACATTCGTCAGGATCGGCCGACGGAGATATTCCAATGAGCCCGTCATCATGCTGCCTTGAGTCATTTTTTCCCTCGTGGTTTCTTTGATTGTCGGCCCGCTGTCGCGCTTCTCGATTCGCGGGGTAACGGAGTTTCGACGAATATTTTCAATAGCGGCCCAGTCGCGCGATAGCTGCTTCCGAAAAGCTCGGATCAACCAGTCCCTTGAGTGGCACACGTGCGTCCATGAAGCCCTGCTTCACAAAGAAGTCCTGCATTTCATTGATGACATCGAGGTTCAGTTCCTGGTTGGGATCGAGGCCCGCCGGAAAAGAGGATCGTACGATCGCCGGATCGACCCCGGCGCGGCTTGCTAGGATCCCAATGACCTCCTCCTTTTTGATCCCTTTGACAAAAGCGTCATTGTAAACACGAACCCCTTTGATATAGGCCGTCATGAAGGCTTGAGCGACATCTCGCCTTTCGGCGAACTTTTCGCTGTACACGAGAGGGACGTTGATGCGGCTTACACCTGTCGCCGAGAAGTCACCGGCATTGGATACGTCAACGGCAATGTCCTTGCTGATCACCTCAGACAGGAACGGCTCGATGATGTAGGCGGCGTCGATCGCTCCGCTCGTCAGCGCCGCCACCATATTCGGGAACGCCAATTGCGTGACCTTGACTTCGGAGACGTCGACGCCTTGTTCTTTCAGAAGAGCCGCCGTGTTGAAGAACGACGACCCAGCCTTCGCACTTACCGCGACGATTTTACCGCGCAAGCCCTGGACCGTCTTTGCCATCGTATCCTTGGCCAATTCCTTCCTGACGACCAACCGGGTCGCGGCAAACCCGGGTCGAACGCTTTGCTTGTCGCCGACGATACGCAGCTTCATGCCTTGTGCTGCGGCAGTGAACATACCTGGCGTCGTCGAGATGCCCGCGACATCGAGTTGATTCGTGGCTATAGACGTCAAAAGCGTCGGGGCGCTTGCCATTCGCTTCATTTCGAGAACGATTCCGGCCTCGGCAAAAAAACCGAGCTCGTCTGCCAGGTACAAACCAGCATCAGTCAGGCCGCCGACAGATCCAAACCGGACCTGGGACTGTGCAGTGGCCTGATGCAAGGGAAAGCCGATCGCGGCGATGATCCCGCATATTTGCATCGCCCTCCTCGGCGTTATCCTTACTCGCGGCACGAGAGAGTTGAAGATTCTGAAAAGACGCATGGCTGTTTCCTCCCTGATCTTGTGGTGCGATTAGGCTGCGGCGAGAGGCGTCGCCCATGCGTCGTAGCCGTAGACGGCATCCTGCTCCTTGCGGAAACGTGCGATGTCGTTGGTGCTTGAGGAGGCCTGGATCCAGGACGTTCTGGGTTTACGGGTGCCCTCGTAAATCCGAAGTGCCCCCGCGACGCGATCTTTCCCTACGCCGGACAGGCACCGCGCAAGGACCGCCGCATCCTCGATCGCCGTACTCGCGCCTTGAGCCATATACGGGGTCATCGGATGGCAGGAGTCGCCCAACAACGCGACGCGGCCTTCGGTCCAGGATGTCAGCGGATCTCGTTCCACGAGGGCCCATTTGTGGGCTTGTGGGCAGGCTTCGAGCACGCTCCTGACCGTGGAGTGAAAGCCTTTGTACTCACCACGAAGATCATCCATGTTCCCCGTGCTCGACCAGGACTCCACATCGAATGTCGGCTCTGGTGTACTCGTGACGAAATAGATTTCGTCTCGCCTGGGGTTTATGTAGTAGATGACTATGTGTCTGTCGGCCGCCATCCACTTCGTCGACCCGTCGATTTCAAGCCCGTTCAGCAGGCTCGCCGGGAAGGCCGTGCGATAGGCTACGCGTCCGGTATAACGCGGCTTTTCGGGTCCGAGTAATCGCTCCCGGACAAGCGAATGGACGCCGTCTGCTGCGATCATACAGTCGCAGCGCGCCGTGCTGCCGTTTGCAAAGGACAGGTCAACACCTGCATCATCCTGCCGAAAACCAATAAGCTTCTTGGATCGATGAACAACTTCATCCGGCACGACCGACGCCAAAGCGTCGTGCAGGTCTGCGCGATGCAGGAGAAGCTGAGGGGCGCCATATTTCTCTTCATATTCGTCGCCCTGAACGCGCTCCCACAAAAGCTCGCCAGTGGTTGCGTTCCGGTACTTCGTGGATTCCGGTCGAAATGCCAGGTCACGAAGCCTTCCTTCCAGCCCCATGTGACGCAATACCTTGACGGAATTAGGCCCTTGTTGGATGCCAGCACCCAGTCGAGAGAATGCCTGCGCCTGCTCGTAGACCTGCACGTCGATACCGACTGATCTCAGCGTGGCAGCGGCAGCCAGGCCTCCCATTCCCGCGCCAATAATAGCTACACTCAACTTCTGTGGGCCCATGGCCTTTCCTCCCTATTTCAGTTTTTTTGCCGCCCGCTTGGCGCCGGGTCGGGACGTCGGGTTATCAGTTAATTCGGCAGTAGAAAGACGTTTTTCTAACGACGCTGCCATGGGATCAGGCGGCGTTCAGCGATATTGCCGAGCAGAGCAGCGAAGCCGGCGAAGACGAGAACGACTGCCAGGCCCATGAACATTCGGGCAATATCCAGCACTTGCCACGAGTCCCAGATGAAACGGCCAACGCCTTCATCGGCGGATACGAATTCGGCGGAGATCACGAGCACCAGAGCCTGGCCCAATCCGAGCCTCAAGCCCGTGATGATCGAGGGCATGGCCGCTGGAATGAAAACGCGAAACCAACGTGTGGTGCGAGGAAATCGGAACGCCCTGGAGACGTCGTGATAAATTCCATTGGTATAACGGACGCCCGAAAACGTATTGATGGATGTCATGAAGAAGACGCCGAGAGTGACAAGTGCGGCACTCGATGCATCTCCCAGCCCGAAGATGATGATCATCAAAGGGTAGATCGCAATTTTCGGTAGAGGAAATATGGAATAGAGCAAAGGCGCGACGGCCGCGCGCGTTGGCGCGTGAAGGCCCATAATCACGCCGATTGCGACTCCACATGTGGCGCCGAGACTAAATCCAATAGCGATACGCCTCAGTGTTGCCAGTACATGGCCCGCCAGGATCTCCCTTCCGCCGGGATTCCCAAGAAATTTTACGATCGATGCGGCGATCGTGCTTGGGCCCGGAAAGAAGCGGCGGTCAATCAGTCCCCACCTCGCGGCCATCTCCCAGATCAGGAGCAGGATGATGGGGAAGCCAAGTCCAAGAACGACACTTTGCACTCTTATGCCGCGGCGCTTCTTTATTGTTCCTGCGACTAGTTCGGCGAGTTCCACGCTCGTTGTCTGGGGGGCGGCAATCATGTGCATTGACTTACCTCGCCGGTGCGCAGGTCATGCCCGACTTCTTCAGCGACCATTTGCCAGATCTCTGATTGCAGCTGCGCAAAGACGGCGCTGCTCCGCCGCTCCAATGGTTCGACATCTCGCTTGAAAGGGGTAGTCACAATCGCCTTGATGCGCCCTGGCCGCGATGTCATGACGATCAACCGATCCGCCAGACTAATGGCTTCGTCCACATCGTGCGTAACGTAAACCACCGTCGAATTGGTCTGAGCCCAAATGCGATGCAGTTCCTTCTGCATGACAAGGCGTGTTTGCGCATCGAGAGCCGCGAGTGGCTCGTCCATGAGAAGCAACAAGGGCTCGGTGGCCAGCGCTCTTGCAATTGCAACACGCTGCCGCATCCCTCCGGACAATTCGTGGGGATATGCGCTGCGGAAATCGCTGAGACCTACCAATCCCTGGTATCTCTCGATACGGGCGCGGGCAGCGGCTGCTTCCACGCGGAGGCCCGAAAGACCGATGTCGATGTTTTTTTCGACAGTCATCCAAGGTAATGTCGAGTCGCCTTGGAACACTGTGGCACTGCGCAATCGAGATGTGCCGAGGTCTCGCTCGTCGGCCCAGTCGATCCGCCCCATGTACTCGTCGTCAAGACCAGCCAGGATCCTGAGCAAGGAGCTTTTGCCGCAACCGCTCGGTCCCAGAATTGCGATGCGCTCTCCCCGCGCGATGCTGATCGTCAAGCTCGATATGGCCTGAACGATTTCGTTGTCATGAGTCAGATAGGCCTTTCTCAGGTCCGCGATCCGCAACGCAACCTTCTCTGAGGCTGGATCAGGACCGGGCTTCTCGATGTAATTTTCGCGGACGGAGCGATGCTGCGTCTCCCGAATGCTCATCTGCATCTCCCTTGGCATTTGATTTTGTGGGGCCTTCTTTTTGAGGCCTTATGCCGCCCTGTCGCTTCATGATCTCGCCGGCACAACCCTGCACCAGGGCCGCCAGCTGCCATTCTCTCCCGGGCGAAAATCGGAGTTCGGGCATGGACAAACCGACCGAGCCGACGACCTCGCCAGCGTGATCGAAGATCGGCGCGGCGATACCGACAGCGCCGGGTATGCGCTGGCCGTGCGTGAGCGCATACCCACGATCGCGAACGCCCTTGAGAGCCACTTCCAGTTCGCCCAGGTCCACGACGGACCGGTCGGTCAAGGGCGCGAGGCCGGTGACCTTCGCGATCTGCGCACGGTCCTCCCGCGAGAGGTGCGCCATCACGGCCCAGCCTGCTGCTCCG
The DNA here is from genome assembly GCA_028290085.1 of Hyphomicrobiales bacterium. Classification (GTDB taxonomy): domain Bacteria; phylum Pseudomonadota; class Alphaproteobacteria; order Rhizobiales; family Beijerinckiaceae; genus Terripilifer. Next base: position 8,811 of record JAQGKN010000609.1, on the reverse strand, counting down.
ACATAAACCGGTTTCCACTTGTGGAGTTCGACGACATAACGGAGAGCCTGCGTTGATTCGACGGCGGCGACCCCGATGATCTCCCCGCGTTCACGGTCGAAAATATTCAAGAAAGCCGCTTCGTTACATGCGTCCACGATTGCGCACATCGGTGCATTTGCGACGTTCCGGATTGGCCAGCGCGTTACGGCCCGATGTGCGAGCAACATCATCTCCAGTCCCAGAGCGTACTGGCTGGTTTGCTCATCCCTCTTCAAAAACCCCTCATCCACGAGCGCGGACATAATGCGGTGCGCGCCGCTTGGCGTCAGGCCAAGAGCCTTGGCGGCAGGGCGTACGCCAACTTGCTCGACATCGCTCTCGACCATCCAACGAAGGAGGCCCAGCGCCTTGGATAGTGGATTTCTGTGTGCGTTCTGCAATTCGGAACACCCGTTTCGTTCTGCGTTGACGTTCTCAGCACAGTTCAATTATGTCAACTGGGTTCGGCTGTCTGTCGTAGTCTGCGCTGAACGCTAAAAACGGGAGCAAACCTTGGAAAAACGTCATGCGCACGGCTTGAATGGACGGTCTTTCCCGGCAAAACGGGCGACCACGAGGGTTGTCGTTCCGTCAGGGCCCGGTGGCCCCGAGGTCCTGAAACTGGAAGAACGACCGCTGCCAATTCCCGGCGCGGGACAGGTGCTGATCCGCACTGCGTTCGCAGGCGTCAATCGGCACGACTGCAATCAGCGGCAACGCGGTACGCCGCCACCCGGCGCCACGGACGTCCTGGGTTTAGAGGTGTCAGGTGAGATCGTCGACGTTGGACCTGACGTCATGGAGCACCGGATCGGCACAAGAGTCTGCGCGCTCGTGAATGGCGGCGGCTACGCAGACTATGCGATCGCGGAAGACTCGCTAACCCTTTCAGTGCCAGACGCGTTGAGTCCGGAAGCGGCAGCTGCGCTGCCGGAGGCTTTGTTCACTGCTTGGCTCAATCTGTTCGAGTTGTGTGAACTCAAGCCCGGTGAAACGGTGCTCATCCATGGGGGAGCCAGCGGGGTCGGCGTTCTCGCCACCCAGCTGGCGAATGCTTTTGGTGCGACAGTCTTCGCTACGGCGGGGAGCGACGACAAATGTTCCTTCTGCACGACCAACGGGGCTGTCAAATGCTTCAATTACCGGAATGAGGATTTTGTCGCCGGCATCTTGCAAGAGACCAACGGGCGCGGCGCGGACGTAATCCTGGACATGGCAGGTGGCCTTTATGCCGAGAAAAACCTTCGCGCACTCGCGATGGGTGGGAGGGTGTCACATCTTACCTCTGGCAAGCCTCCGACGTACACCGTACCGCTGAGCCTCATTATGCAGAAGCAGGCCAGAATTACAGGCGCATTGTTGCGTCCGCTCGCTTTTGCCGACAAACAGCGGATCGCCAAGCGATTGAAATCCGACGTATGGCCATTGCTGGGGACTGCTATCGTTCCGGTCATCGACTCCATAGTGCCACTCGAAGAGGTGCTTGCGGCCCATCATCGAATGGAGGCTGGGTTGAATAAGGGAAAAATACTACTTTCATTGTCTCAAACTTGAACGCCGAAGACCGGTATCACTTTTGGCGGCAACGGTCCTCACGCACCAACGGGCGACGCCGCTATCACCGCGGAACGACAATTAGCTAAGGCGAAGGTGGCCCTGGCCGCCCTCAAGGGCGAGAAGATGGTGGCGCCACCTGCTGTCTGAATCGGACAGCCCAGAAGGGCAGCGGCTTTGATCAGCATCAGGATACACACCACCAAGTCAGAACAACCCTCTATTTGGCGTGAAGCTTCTCAAGTTGGTTCCAGAGAGGCGGCCAGGCTTGTTTGCAAAGGCCTCGTGTGCGCCAGAAACTGCAGGATGGCACCTCTGCGCTCACCGCCGAACCTTTCGCATGACGATGTGTTGGGACGAGAGTCTTTGAGAAGGGGTCAAAGATGCCCGTTCAAGAAAAGCGCGGCGGAACAGAACCCGTGACGCGGCGTGATTTCATTTACGTGGCCACGGGCGCCGTGGCCTTTGTTGGGACCTGTGCCGTGGTTTGGCCTTTAATCTCGCAGATGCGGCCTGATGCGGAGACGATTGCGGCCGGCGCCCCAATCGACGTCGACGTGGGCTCATTGCCCTCTGGCGGACAAATGATCGTGAAATGGCGGGGCCATCCCATTTTCGTCGTCAATCGACCTGCGGCGGCACTGGCGACGCTGCAAACATCGGCCGTCATCGGCGAACTCGCGGATCCCGACTCAAAAATCATGCAGCAACCGGAATATGCCGCTAACTGGCATAGATCGGTGAAGCCTGAATTCGCCGTTCTCGTTGGCGTTTGCACGCATCTTGGCTGTATACCGCTGTACGAGCCCGCAAAGGATGAGCAGGGACCAGGATGGCTCGGGGGTTGGTTCTGCCCCTGTCACGGCTCCAAATACGATCTCGCGGGTCGGGTGTTCAAGGGCGTACCGGCGCCGTACAATCTCCCCGTGCCACCCTATCGGTTCGTCACCGATCGAATTTTGCGGATCGGTGAAAATCCGCCAGGTGTGAACTTCGGAATAGAATCAGTGGTCCAGGTTTGACGAATCTGAGCATGCACCCAGCAACTCGGCCGTTAACCTGTGAGGCGCTCGCCAGAGCGCCAACATCTGACGCCAATCAACGGCTCCATTTCAGCTCAGCAAGCACCTTGAGCCTGGCACGATCCACATGAACGGCGGCAACTGCGCCCCCGCCAGGCCAGACTTCTACCGCACCGGCTGTTTTAGCAATTATGACGCTCTGGTCGGTCGACTCGCGCCAGAGGTTGATCGCGTTCTGATCGTATTCGTGGATGATGCGCGCAAGTGGAAAGCCGAACTCATCTTTCTGGCTCGACAACTCGACACGGTTTTCCTGCCGTGGCATTTCCTCGCCGTAGCAATTCAGCCTCGCGAGCCCTCGTGACGCGCGCAGCATGAACTCGCTCAGCGGCGCACCGAACAGATCGGGCCGCGCACCGGCTATTCCCGCATTTGGCTTGAGGGCGTTGCCCATAATCCAGAACGCACTGCCGAACCCTTTGCCCGAACGGTCCTTGGCGTAATGCTCGTAAGACATGAACTGCGTCGCCGTCGTGCCGAGATGGTTGTCGACCGGCTTCTTTCTTGTCGTCGTAATATTCGACGCCAGCCGCACGCGCGCCGCTCGCGTCAGTCAAAACGCGCGTGACATAAGAGAACGGCCGAATCTCGGCTTTCTGTTCGCGCGCCGTCGCCAGATAGGACCATTGCGGCGTGCCGTGCACGCCAATCGGACAGCCAACATGGCACCATCCGTCGTTAAGGCAGGCCGGCCTGCCCTTGTACTCGACGCTGTTGATTCCGGTCGGCATCGGCGCCAGCGGAATTCCATGTTTTTCGAACGCCTCGCGCCAGATCTCGCCGTGCCGGAATGTCTTGAGGGGCGGCATCGGATAGGCGTCGGTGACAGGCCGCCACCGCCTCTCTTTCTCGGCATCACCCGACACGCCAAGGTCATGCGCAACGCGGTCGTAATAAGGTGCGATGTCCTCATACGAGATCGGCCAGTCGAGCCCCTTCCCGTACAAGCTTTTCACCTTGAAATCATTTTGTAACAAGCGTGGGAAGTTCGCGTAATAATGGCTCATGGAGCCGCCTGTGCCCCAGCCCGCATTGAAACCATGGCCAGGATTGTTCTTGCCGGCAAGCTCGAACCGCGGCGCATGTTTGATGCGACGGCCCCAGATTTCCGAACTTATAAAATCGTTGTTGTCCCAGTCTGGACCGAACTCGAGGATGACGACGGACTTTCCCTCTCGCGTCATCTGGTCGGTATAGATTGCTCCCGCCGGCCCTGCCCCGACAATGACGACGTCGACTTTCTCGCGCTGCGCCATCTCACCACCTCGCTGTCGGAAGCACATGGGGCATGTAGGGAACGCCAAGGAGTGCAAAGCCCTCAACGGTTCCGTAGACAACGTCGACGCCATCATCGCGCAACACGTTGTAGACCTGGGGCTGCTGCGGGCCGCGCCAATCTTCGAGTTTCGCCTGACGCAAAAGGTCGATGAAAGCGCGCTGGTCCGAGCCGCTCATCTCCTCAAACGACTTGCCAAAGCGGCTGTTACTCTGCCTATCGATCTCGGCGAGCGCCTTTACGTAAAAATCGACGAAGGGCGGGTTTCCATTTGCAATCCGCAGGCCGAGAAGTGCCTCATGGGGCGGGACGGAACATTGCTGATCGACAAATTGCGCAATTCCCGCGGCCCGCGCACCCGGCACAAGCGCCTCGACATATGCTCCGAGAAGATCGGCCTGCTCGGGCGTCAGCTTCTTGAGCGCAGCGCCTTGTGCACAGGCCTGCGCGGGCGTCAGCGACTGCTCGATCCCACCCACAGTGAAAAGGAACGTCGTTGCGGCGGCGCCCCGCACAAAGGCGCGACGTTTCATGGACACCATGGCTCCCCCCCGACGCTTCGCTTGGTCGCGGTGCTTAATACAAACGGTAGCTCAACGCCTTGCGTGCCGACAAGTGAATTAGGCCGCGTTGACAAAGCTGATTTCCAAATCGCTCGATGTCTGATTCAAGGCGGCTCTTTGGGAGCAAGTGGTCCGATGAATGATGAAGAGCGAATCTTCTTCTCACCATTTCCGGTTCGCGCCGGAGTGGGCAGCGGCAGGCCTCTGTCCAATCACCCCCGCCACGCGTTGCTATCGCAGCTGCCTCGCCACTTAAGGCGCCCGAGTGAGGTCCGCCGTTCACTTCATCGGCTCCAGAGGAGAGGAATATGGGAGCGCCAGTCGATCGTTAGCTTCGAAGGCGCGTGAACCTCGGCTTCTTAGCCACAGGCAAGTCTGGTCAGCGCGGCCGTTGTTACAACAAACCAGTTTATCGATCCGGCCAAAGTTCACTGTGGTTCGGGAACCGCCGCAGAGTTGCCTGGCCGCGGGTCGGATCGAGCCATGGAAGAGCGGCACGGAAGAGGCGGTTGATGAGAGGGTTCGTCTGAAGAATGTAAAGGTCGAGCGGCACCAGCGTTTGTTTCATCCGCAGTTTCGGCTTGTAGCCGAGACTCGTGCTGACGATGGCTTTGCAGCCATTGGCTATGGCCCACGAAATCAGTCCGCGCCACACGTGAAAGTAAAGGTGGAGTTCCAGCGCGAGCGGGTATTCCATCCCCAAGTACTCCGCAAAGAGTTCGTCGCCATGGAGCAAACAGAGGGAAAAGGCCACCAACCTGCCCTTCTGCTTCCACAAGAAAATCCGGGTTTTGTCGGGCATCCGCCGGCCCAGCTCCTGAAAATAAGCTGGGGTGAGCTTCTCGAAACGGAGCACGGAGCGCCCCAGCACCTGCTGGTAAAGTCCAAACACCTCGTCCGCAACGCCGTCCACATTGTTGGTGACGTTTAGATCGAGGGGATCGGTCGTGTCGGCCGGTTTTAGATTCCAGCGAAACTTGCGCCGCCATTCTGCGGGCAGGGCCCGGGCCAGGTAATCGTCGAAGCTCGAATAACGAGACAGATCGAGGCGGGTCATGGGCATGCTGGGTAACTGGGAAAAGCCCTTTGCCGCGAGGGCCGCGAGACAAATCCGGTACTCAGCGGGAAACTCCTTCAGAACCACCAGTGAGGCTTGCATCTCACGCGCCACCCGCGGCAGATCTGCCGCCAAAGCAGCCGCAATTTCCTGACGCTGGCGTGGATCCGGCGTGCACAATTGTCCCTCACCCGCCGCGCAACCAACCATCAGGGTGCGCAGTTTCAAGAAGCCCGGCCAGGCCTTCCGAACGGCGTCGACCAGCCGCCGTGCGCGTGGATTGCTGCCCGCCAGAAGGTCTTGATCCAGGATAAAAGACGGCTGAACGGCGATGATTGTCCCGCTTTCGTCCTTGATGCCCAGATAGCCGTACTGAAAGTCGGTGCCGATCGTGTCTTCAACCAGGCCATAGTACCGGCTGTCCTTTCTTAAATACGTGAACGCGCTGGACCAAGCGGGGAGAGCCTCCGCCTGTGAGCGATTGAGCATGACGATCTTGTTTTCCAGGGTAAGCTCCTGTTCACGAACCGCCACGCCGGATGCCATCGTGGTGAAGAGTGACACGGGGCGAGGTCCGATCGAGCGCACTCGGCGAGCCATCCCCAGCCTCGGCCACTCCCGAGATCTCAATTGCTAACGAACATTCAGGCAAGAGGTTGATCGGGGAACGGCCAAGATTGCACCCCGGCAATACCATTCGACCAAAACATTCCGCTGCCGGGGAAAACTCCCATGCTTAAGTCACTCTGATGGACTCTCGCCGTCTCGCTCTAGCCGTTCCGCGGCCAACGCAAATCTGCGTTGGCTACTCGGCCATGAATTTTTCGAGGCCCTGATGCGATTGTGCTCTGAGGGGCGTACGGCTCCCAATGGACTGCTGAGCTCCAGCGACTCGACATTGCCATGCAGCGTCCCATATGCGGGCGAACTGTCGCGCCGAACCCGTTGCGCATCCAGTCCACTTTGAGACAATTCCTCCAGTCGCATGGCGCAGTCGCTACGGGGCTTCCAAGTGGCTGTCGGAAAAGTAAGTCCTCCAAGCTACGGCCGGGGCCCCTCCTGCAAGCGCATCGCTCTCCGGTTTGCCAGAACCTTTCACAAAACAATTGATTATCACGTGCGTACGGGTGCGTAGCGTACGGTGACGAGATGAGTGAAAGTGGCAATCTGTCCAGCCCAAATCATTTCTTGAATGCTCTTTCAGAGTGGGATCGAGCCCTCGTATTCCAACACTCCGAACGGGTGGACCTTTCGCTCGGCCAGACCCTCATGCGCGCCGACGCTCCTCTTGACTTTGTGCATTTCATTGAACAGGGCATCGTATCAATCGTCGCTCAAGCACCCGGACGATCCCTCGAGGTTGCGTGCGTCGGGCGGCGCCGTCTGCTCGGACTGCACATCATCCTGGGGCGGAATCAGAGCAGCTTGCGCGCGCATGTCCAGATCCCGGGGTCGGCGTTGCGCATGCGAGCGGTGGATCTGCATTCTGCGATGGCGGCCAGCGATACGTTCAGGTCAGCTTTGCTGGCATACGCTTCCAACGCGCTCATTGATATGGCCCAGAACGTCGTGGCCGCGGGATGCTGCAACGTTGTCCAACGGCTCGCCGGGCACCTTCTCGAACTGAGCGAACAACTGGACAATCCCAGTATTCCTTTGACCCATGACGAACTCGCGCGTGCTCTGGGCGTTCGGCGCGCTAGCGTCACGCTCGCGATTCACGTGCTCGAGGGCGAGCGTGCAATTCGAAGTTTGCGCTCTCTGACGCTTGTGACCGACAGCAAGAAGCTCAGAAAGCTGTCAAGCCACGAGGCTACCGTAGGGGTCCCGAAGAGACGCACGAGACTCTGAGTCATTTGCTCGCGGGCGCGGCACCCGGCGACCTCAAGCTAGAGGAACACCGGAGCTTGCGACCTTTCCAGTTAAAGCATCCACCACAGCATGAAGGATGTTGACTGAGCCGACGGTAACGTCGCTTTCATCCCGGACAATTACCATCAACGGAATTAAGGCGTGGCCGTCACGAAGAGCAGCAGAGGCCAATTCGCACGCGATTCTTCTTGCGTCCTCCAAGGCCCTCTCCGCGTCCAGGAAAATATCGCCGACGGCATCCGATTTGACGGCCTCCGGTGTGCGTGCGCCAGTACACCATCACACATCCAGCCTGATGAGTGCTTAACCGTATCGACGCCAAGTTTTTCCTGCCCTGCAACGAACAAAGTAGATCCCGCGCTGTCGTAGACTCGCCGAGCGATGACTAAATAATGCGGAAATGCCCATTCGAACCATGGGAGGTTAAGATGGGAACAGTCATCGCATCTGACGTCTGGCCTTCTGGCGGCTGGCAGCCGATTGAGACGGCACCAAAGGACGGCACGCCCATACTGGTCTACAACGCCTACGTTGGTATTTACCACTCGGCGTATACGACGCGCTGGACTGGCAAGCCGGGCGAAACCGGCTATGCGGGGTTTCCGTGCGGCTTCTGGTCCACCGGACCGGGATGCTACCCTTTCGGAAAATGGGACTGCATACCTTCACATTGGATGCGCTTACCTGATCCACCCACAGCAGGTTGCCACTCAACCAAAACGGTTCGGGACAGCGTTCTTGTGATGGGCGGCGATCAACCCTCGACTTGAGGGTCCGGCGCTGCTGTTCGCTCCCGGCGACTGCCAAGGGAGGCTCGTCGCCTTCCTAAAAGCCATCCTGCGCTGGGCCTTGAGTCGGTGATATTGTCGACGCGAGACCCGTCCGAGGCACAGCGTTATCTCGGAAAATAAACAGCCGGGTCAGCCGAATACAAGTTTCGATTTTATAGATCGTCGAGTTGCCGATAATGAGCGTCGTTCGTCAATATAAACGGCGCAATCATGTATTTTTTTCTTGTACCGACGATAGAATGTCCGGCGCAAATACTCGAGGCAATTTTGATGTGTAACCGGCTCTTATGTCGGGAGAGATTTGATCCTACCGTGGTCACGGAGAGCTGCTACGGGATGTTTTCGATGCAATGGTTGAGATCGTTCGGGAACTCAGTGGCTGGAGGAGTTACGATGAAGCTGATGGTCGCGCCGTTCCGCTTGACGCGCTATGTTGGTGGCGCCGATCCCGTCGGCAGGGCCGCCGGATGAGTCGATATGCAATTCCTGACGATCGGTTTCGGGCTGTGGCTCGTCCTGCTTCTCGTCCTTCTCACGCGGCATGATCTCCGGGACATGCTGTTGCCCAACACGCTGACCGGCCTGCTGGCGATTT
>JAQGKN010000183.1 GCA_028290085.1 Hyphomicrobiales bacterium | reverse complement strand
TTCGTGCAGATGTAAAGGCACAAGCCGACGTTACCGACATTGCGAACGTAGCGAAGCAATCCAGTACGGTCTTGTGACTCCTGGATTGCTTCGTCGCTTCGCGCCTCGCAATGACGAGCTTTGTCTTTTCAAGGCAACGAAGCCCTCAAGCAATCTCGCCGCGCGTGCCCAGCGCCGCCATGCGGATCGCCTCGATATTGGCCGCATAGGCATTCGGCCCGCCCTTGAACACGGCCGATCCGGCAACGAGGAAGTTTGCGCCAGCCGCAACGCAATCGGCGGCGTTGTGCGCGGTCACGCCGCCATCCACTTCGATGTCGATCGGGCGATCCCCGACCATGGCCCGGATCCGCCGCAGCTTTTCCAGGACAGGGTAGATGAAGCTCTGTCCCCCGAAACCCGGGTTGACCGTCATGGCGAGGATGAGATCCACATCGTCCAGCAAGGGTTCGATGAAGGCCTCGGGCGTGCCCGGATTGATCGCCACGCCGGCCTTCTTGCCGAGGGCGCGGATCGCCTGCAGCGAGCGATGGATATGCGGCCCCGCCTCGGCGTGAACCGTGATAAAATCCGATCCCGCCTTGGCGAAGGCTTCGAGATAGGGGTCCGCCGGAGCGATCATCAGATGTACGTCGAACGGCTTGTCGGTGGTCTTGCGAATGGCCTTCACGATATCCGGCCCGAAGGTGATGTTGGGCACGAAATGCCCGTCCATGATGTCGAGATGGACGAGATCGCCCCCGGCATTCATCACATCGGTGACTTCCTGGCCGAGCTTGGCAAAATCACTGGCGAGCATCGAGGGCAGAATTTTCAGCGGGCGCATGTTCGTCTCGGGCCTTCGGCGACCCTTCGCCGGTCGGGCGCGGCGTAACATGCGACGCTCGACCTGTCTATCGCACGGGAGAGATCAGGACCTCAGAACTGGGCGCACCTATCGGAAGAACCTTCAATCCGGAAAAGAACGGCAAGAGACGCAGTTTCGTCCGCGTGTTCTGCAGGAGGCGCAGGACACGGCCAAACCCGCGGGACACGGGGAAGCGGCAAATGGCCAGCTTCCGCACATAGGTTTCGACGTGCCACACCATCCAGGTGTCAGTCGAAAAGACCGCGACGTCGCCAGCACGCAGAAGGGTTTCGCGGCCCGTGCCATCACGAACGAGGACCTCGCCCTCGAGAATATGGACAGTTTCCTCGATGCCGAAATACCAATGGAACGTCCCTTTCGTGCAGTCCCATTGCACTGAGAAACAAGTCCCGTCGGGGCTGCGAGCCAGATCCACGGCGCGCGCGGCGGGCGTTCCGGAAATGATCCATTCCGGCCGGATGGGCGAAGGCTGAAGCGCCTCGGACTTGATCGTTGCAGTTTCGAAACCGATGTGAGGCATAAGTGACTCTCAGAGAGCGTGTTGCGCAACTCTATGCCAGAGCGTGACTTTAAGAGCTTAAACGTAGCGAAGAGAATAAGTCCATGGTGAACAAACGGTTCGATGCGATCGTGCTGGGGGCTGGAATGGTCGGCGTCGCCGCCGCGCTCCATCTCCAGGCGCGCGGCCGGAGCGTTGCACTCGTCGATCGTCACGCGGAGGCGGGCGAAGAGACCAGCTTCGGCAATGCCGGCCTGATAGAGCGATCCTCGATTTTCCCTTACATGTTCCCCCGCGAGCCCGGAGCGCTGCTGCGCTATGCGCTCAATCGCTCGCCGGAGGCCCATTATCACCTCTCGGCCTTGCCGGGACTGGCCAGCTGGCTGCTGCGCTACTGGCTGAATTCCTCGCCCGAAGGCGCGTTGCGCAGTGCCACTGCGGCCCTTCCGCTGATCGAGCGAAGCCTCACCGAGCACGAAGCCCTGATGCAGGCAGCGGGCGCGATGCATCTGCTGAAACGCACGGGGTGGATGAAGCTTTGCCGCTCGCAAGCCTCCTTCGACAAGGCAGTGCGCGAAGCCGAACGCCTCATTCCTTACGGCCGAGCCTTCGATGTGCTCGACCCGCAGCAGATCGCAACGCGCGAGCCTTTCCTGAAAGGCAATCTCACCGGAGCTGTCCACCTGCTCGATCCCGGCGTCGTGACCGACCCAGGCGGGCTGGCCAGGGCTTATGCAGCTTTGTTCAAGAGCCGCGGTGGCGAGATGATCGTCGGCGACGCGGCTGGCCTGACACAGGAGCAAGATGGCTGGAGCGTGCCGACGAACGACGGACGTCTCCATGCGCGCGACGTCGTGGCTGCGCTTGGCCCCTGGTCGGACATCGTGTTCCGTCCGCTGGGGTATCGGATCCCGCTGGCGGTCAAGCGCGGCTACCACATGCATTATGTGGCCGAGCCGCCCGCCGTGCTCAACGTTCCCGTTCTGGATGTGGAAGGCGGCTACGTGCTGGCGCCCATGCTGCGCGGCATCAGGTTGACCACGGGCGCCGAATTCGCCCGCCGAGATGCGCCGCCGACGCCCGTGCAACTCGCCCGCACCGAGCCGTTGGCCCGCCAGATCTTCCCGCTTGGTGCACGGCTCGACGCGAAGCCATGGATGGGGTCGCGCCCGTGCCTGCCCGACATGCTGCCGATCATTGGCCCTGCGCCGCGCCATAAGGGGCTTTGGTTCGACTTCGCCCACCAGCACCACGGCTTCACGCTCGGGCCGGTGAGCGGGCGGCTCATCGCTGATCTCGTGACCGGCGCCGAACCCTTTACGGACCCGGCGGCCTATTCGGTCACACGCTTCGAGTAATCAGGCTGGCTGAAGACCGATGCGCTCGTCGCGCTGGCGCAGCCAGGCGATCAGCGGCAGCGCGATCAACACCATCCACGCCTTGCCGATGATCTGGCCACCCAGATAGTCGAGGTTGCCAAAAGCCAGCAGCAGGAAGACCACGGAGTCGATGACGAGCCCGACTGCGCTCGAGGCAAAGACCGCCAACACGAGGCGGCGGCGCTGGAGCGGCGTGTAAACAGCGAAATCGACCAGCTCCGAGAAGAGGAAGGCTCCGGCCGAGGCCATCACCAGCGCGGGCGGCGCCAGAAGAGCCGAGATCAGCGTGCCGGCTGCGATGGCCATCAGTGCGAATTTCGCACCCAGGCGCCGCTGCAGCAGGTCGCGCAACACCAGCGCCAGCCCCACCATCAGCACGCCGCTGGGCGCTGTGACGCCGGGCGCCACGGGAATGAGGCAAGGCCCCTGCGGCACGCAGACGGTGCCGACATTGCCGATCAGCCAATTGGCGAGCGGAATGCAGGCCCCAAAAGCGACGAGGCAGACGATGCCTTCAACCTGGCGTTGGCGGTCGAGCTTCATGACGATGTCCCGTGGAAAGATTTGTGAAGGTCATGCCGGGAACGCCGCTGCGATGCAACCCCGAACAGGATGGCCGCTAACACTGGCCCCCCGCCTCCGCCCGTGCTAGGGCGACCGCCATGATCCCTGAAACCTCCTCCCCTGTGGAGAGACGGAGACAAAGCTGATGATCCCGCGCTATTCCCGCCCCGAAATGGTCGCCATCTGGGAGCCCCAGACCCGCTTCCGCATCTGGTTCGAGATCGAGGCCCATGCCTGCGACGCGCTGGCGGAACTCGGCATCATCCCCAAGGAAAGCGCCAAGGCGATCTGGGACCGCGCCGGTAATGTCACCTTCGACGTCGCCCGCATCGATGAGATCGAGCGCGTCACCAAGCACGACGTGATCGCCTTCCTCACCCATCTCGCTGAATTCATCGGCCCCGACTCTCGCTTCGTCCATCAGGGCATGACCAGCTCCGACGTGCTCGACACCTGCCTGTCCGTGCAGCTGGCGCGCGCCTCCGACATCTTGCTGCGTGACCTCGACGAGCTGCTCGCCGCCATCAAGCGCCGCGCTTTCGAGCACAAGATGACGCCCGTCATCGGCCGCTCGCACGGCATTCACGCCGAGCCCGTGACCTTCGGCCTGAAGCTGGCGCAGGCCTATGCGGAATTCACCCGCTGCCGCGAACGCCTCGTCCATGCGCGCGCCGAAATCGCGACCTGCGCCATTTCGGGCGCTGTCGGCACCTTCGCCAACATCGACCCTTATGTGGAAGAGCATGTCGCCGCGAAGATGGGCCTCGCCGTCGAGCCCGTCTCCACGCAGGTCATTCCGCGCGACCGCCACGCCATGTTCTTCGCGACGCTGGGCGTGATCGCCTCCTCGGTCGAGCGTGTCGCCACCGAAATCCGCCACATGCAGCGCTCCGAAGTTCTGGAGGCCGAGGAGTTTTTCTCCGAGGGGCAGAAGGGCTCCTCGGCCATGCCGCACAAGCGTAACCCCGTGCTGACCGAAAACCTCACCGGCCTCGCCCGCCTCGTGCGCGGCATGGTGACCCCGGCAATGGAAAATGTGGCGCTCTGGCACGAACGCGACATTTCGCATTCGTCCGTCGAACGCATGATCGGCCCCGACGGCACGGTGACGCTCGACTTCGCACTGGCCCGCCTGACGGGCGTGATCGACAAGCTGATCGTCTATCCCGCCAACATGCAGAAGAACCTCGACCGCCTGGGCGGCCTCATCCACTCGCAGCGAGTGTTGCTGGCGCTCACGCAAAAGGGCGTGTCACGCGAGGACGCCTACAGCTTCGTGCAGCGCAACGCCATGCCGGTCTGGCGCGGCGAAGGTGACTTCCTGACGCTGCTGAAGAAGGATGCGGATGTCTCGAAGGCGCTGAGCGACGCCGAACTCGAAGACCTCTTCGACCTCGGCTACCACCTCAAGCATGTCGATACTATTTTCCGCCGGGTGTTTGGAACGGCGTGATTTGCCGGACGCGATTCCCATCTCCCTGTGGGAGAAGCGGGGCGACGTCATTGCGAGAAGTGAAGCGACGAAGCAATCCAGCAGTCGCGAGACCGTACTGGATTGCTTCGCTCCGCTCGCAA
>JAQGKN010000570.1 GCA_028290085.1 Hyphomicrobiales bacterium | reverse complement strand
AACGCCCTCGCCTCAGGACGCGGCGAGCGGCACGAAACGATAATGATCGTTCTCGTGGTGAATATGGCCGATGCCAGGTGAATCGAGATGCGCCGCCGCAACCACGGCGCCGCTCTCCGCGACCCATTTCAGCATGGACCGCCGGGTCTTCGCCGCCGTCGCGGGATCGAGGTCATAGATCATGGCCGTTTCGGGCCGCATCAGATGCAGCGCCGCCAGATGCACCACATCGCCCCAGGCAACGATGGGAGCCTCGCCGGTTTCGATGATCCAGGCTGCATGGCCGGGCGTGTGCCCCGGCGCCAGCCGCGCGGCGATGCCGGGCGCGCCGCCACCTTCCTTCACGCGGCGAATACGGCCCGCGTAGGGCCCAAACGCTTTGGCGTTCAACGCCAATGTACCGCGCGCCCGCTCGGGCAAGTGCTCGGGCGGCGTGTCGAACCAGAACGCCGCTTCGACCTCATGCAGGACAATTTCCGCATTCGGGAACATGCAGCGCCCGTCTGCGTCGACCAGCCCGCCGAAATGATCCTTGTGCACGTGGGTCAGGTAGATGGTGCGGATGTCCTCCGCTGCGACGCCGATCTCGGCCAGCCGCTCGTGCATATGTCCCAGGCGCGCGGTCATCATGCTGCCCGTGCCCGCATCTATCAGCACCGGCCCCTCGGGCAGATGCAGCAGGAATGCGAAGCAGTCCATCGTCAAAGCCTTGTCGCCGCCGGCCGCCTCGATCAGCTTGACTGCGGCCGCGCGGTCGGTTGGATCTGGGATCCTGTCCAGCGAGGAATCGAGGTCGCCATCGAGCAGCGGCGTGATCTCGATGCGGCCGACCTTGTAGCGGTGAATGGATGACATCGGACATCTCCCCATGAAAATCGGGCTTATGCCCTGTTTTGATCATCTGCGAGTTTCCGCCCGCGCGTGGCCTGAGTAAACCCCGCGACCCCGAACATCTGTCAATGGCATGGTAAATGATTCGGAAACGAGTCAAGCTTACTGTTCCATGAAGCGCTTTAAGAGCAGGCATCTGCACGTTTGGGGAGTGATCCTGGACGGCTCCAGACGGGCGCTTCGAGGATTGCCATGAAACAGATTTCGCAAAAGCCACCGATCAAGATTGTTCCGCTGCCTCTCCGCCCGCTGTGCCGCCGCCAGGTGTTTTCCTCCCCCGGACAGATCCTGCGCACAGCCATGCTGTTTTGCATCTTCTGCCTCGCCTTCGCACTGGCGGCCGCAAACAATCCGGCGAAGGCAGAGGACGCCGGTCACAACGATGCCGCCTTCGACAATTTCGTTGCCGCCTTGTGGCCCGATGCGCAACGGATGGGAGTTTCCCGCGCCACATTCGATGCCGCCTTCCAAGGCGTGAACCCCGATCCATCCCTGCTGAAACACAGCGGCAAGCAGGCCGAATTCGTCAAGCCGATCTGGCAATATCTTTCTGCCACCGTCTCCCCGGCTCGCGTCGCGCGCGGCCGCGAGCGCGAGGCGGAATTCGCCGACACACTTGCACGGATCGAAGCGCGCTATGGCGTCGACCGTTTTGTCATCCTCGCTGTGTGGGGGATGGAAACCAACTACGGAGCCTACAGCGGCAAGAGCAGCATCGTCCGCTCGCTTGCGACCCTCGCGGAGGCAAAGTATCGCGGCACCTTTTTCCGCGACGAATTGCTGGTTGCCCTGAAAATTCTGGAAGAGCGCCACATCTCGCCCGAAGGCATGCTCGGCTCGTGGGCAGGCGCGATGGGCCAGACCCAGTTCATGCCCTCGAGCTTCATGAAATATGCCGTCGATTGGGACGGCGACGGGCACAAGGATATCTGGACCAGCGTTCCCGATGCCCTCGCCTCGACGGCCTATTACCTCGCCGAGCACGGCTGGATCAAAGGCTGGACCTGGGGCTACGAAGTCGTGCTCCCCTCCAATTTATCCCTGAAGGCCTTCGAACCGCATGAGTTCCGGCCGTTCACCCAATGGACGGCGGCCGGTCTGGTACGCACGGACGGCGAATCAATGCCCAGGATCGGCGAGGCCGCGCTCATGCTACCGGCGGGCCGGAGCGGCCCGGCCATCCTCGTGACCCGCAATTTCCAGGCGATCAAATCCTATAATGCGTCGACCGCTTATGCGCTGGGCGTCGCGTTTCTCTCGGACCGGCTCGCCGGAGCGCCCGCATTGCGGACCCCGTGGCCTGTCCATGAGCGGACGCTTGATACGAACCAATCCGTTGAGATGCAGAAGCATCTCATCCGCCTTGGCTACCGGATCGGCGATCTCGACGGCAAGATCGGCGAAAAGGCCCAGGTCGCCATTCGGCACTATCAGCGCCAGGCCGGGCTCGAGCCTGACGGCTTCGCCTCGGTGCCGCTTCTGGAGAAGATGCGCAAGCGCCCCTGATGCGCTATAAGGTTTGCCCATGCGAAAGCTCACAACTCGCCTCGCAGGCGGCGCGCTTGCCTTCGGCCTCCTCCTCGTCGCCAGCGGCCAACCGGCCACGGCTCAGGTCGATGACAGTCCCGCACGCTACTGGACGCTGGAAAAGCAGCGGCAGGATCATCTGCGCGAGCCGCCGCGTCCGCGCCTGCAACAGCGCCCGACCCATCTGATCCGACGGGCCGCCCCGGTGCGTGGCTATGTCCCGCAGGAAGGGACCCTTCCTGGCGTCGCGCCTGACGGTAGCGTCGCCCCGAAAGCCCCCGACGCCTTGCCTGAAGCACCGATCGAGGCGGACGCTCGCACGACCAGCGATCAACCCTCGCAGGCCCCGACCGGCACGAAGACGGACGACAAGGCCGTGATCGCCATACTCGGCGACAACCTCGGTCAATCGCTGTCGCTGGGTCTCGCCGAAGCCTTCGCCGACCGGCCGGATGTGACACTGCTCCGCCGCGCCCGGGAAAACAGCGGTCTCGTCCGCGACGATTATTACGACTGGCTCAAATCCGCGCGCGAGCTTCTCGAGGGCAAAGAAAAGATCGCCATCGCAGTCGTCCTTCTGGGATCCAACGACCGGCAGCAGATTCGCGACGGCGCCGTGAGTGCCGATCCCCACACACCCCGATGGGACGAAATCTACGCGGCCCGCGTCAAAGCGCTGGCGAGCCTGTTTCGTGACAAGAAAGTGCCGCTGATCTGGGTCGGCCTTCCCATCATGAACAACGAGCGCGTATCGACGGACATGCTCGCATTCAACGAGATCTACAAAACGGCGGCAACCGAGGCGGGCGCGACCTATGTCGACGTCTGGGAGGCCTTCGCTGACGACCGCGGGCAATTCTCGGCCTATGGCCCCGATGTCTCCGGGCAGATGGTGCGCCTGCGCGCCAGCGACGGCGTGCAATTTACCAGAGCGGGCGCGCGCAATCTCGCGCATTTCGTCGAGGGAGACATTCGCCGCATTTTGGAAAAGGTGAAACCCGCGCTCGATCCCAGCGCGGTGGCGGCAGCCCGTGGCGCGGCAAGCGGCATTCTGGAACCGGATTTGACGGCGCGTCCTGCAACCCCGCAGGCGCCCTTGAGCAGGCCAGCCGCCGGGGCGGTCACCCCCCTGACGGCGCCACCCGTTTCGCCCGGCGGCCGTCTGGTCACCTCGGCGCGGCAACTGGTGCGCACCAACGATAATGAGGCCGCTGCCATCGTGCAGCAAGGCCTCGTGCAAGGTCGCCCCCTGGAGGCCCGCCCCGGCCGCGCCGACGACTTCGCCTGGCCACGACGCTGATCCGATGACCTGCTGCCGGGCAGAACGTCGGTCTGTTATTAACCCTTGATGCGCATGGACCCTCGCTCACGGTCTCGCGATGGAACAAAGCGCACAGCGAGACTGTTCAAAAAGCAGCCTTGTCTGTGATGCTTTTCCATCGAGAGGAAACGAGAGATGACCCGGACGCTCCCCGTTCTCCTTGCGGCCGCCACTATCCTGTCGTGCGCCGCGCCGGCCGTGCAGGCGTTCGAGAACATGCGCTCGACCCCGGGTCGCGCGGCGAGCTACCAGCAAGCTGCGATTGTGGATCCGGCCATCGGCCGCGAATATCCGACCTCGACGCGGGCGCTGGTCAGCGACCCCACCGAGCAGGCGCCGGGTACCATCACCATCGACACCAGGAATCGCTACCTCTACCTCTCGCTCGCCAATGGCGAGGCTATTCGTTACGACGTCGGCGTC
>JAQGKN010000485.1 GCA_028290085.1 Hyphomicrobiales bacterium | reverse complement strand
GAAGCGCGCCTGCGCGAGGACCTCGGCCCGAACAAGGGGCTGACCAGCGGCGCTGCCGCCCTGAAGGCCGCTCACGATGCGTTCGGCGCCAAGAATGTGGCAGCCCTGACGCCGAATCAGCCCGTCGGCGACATCCAGGTGCGCCGCTTCCTCGAAGAGTCCGGATATAACGTCACCAATGTCGTCGGCCTGAAATGCGACACTGCGACGTCGATCGCGCATACGCCGCCCCATCAGGTGATCGACACGATTCTCAAGCAGCTCGACGGCTCGAATGTCGATTGCATCGTGCAGGCTGGCACCAACCTCTCGACGCAGGACATTTTTCCGACGCTGGAAAAGCAGCTCGGCAAGCCGATTATTCCGATCAATATAGCGACGATCTGGCACGCTCTGCGGGCGCAGGGAATCAACGACAAGATTTACGGGCATGGATGGCTGCTGGAGCGGTTCTGATCGCTCGATGCTGTGTGCAGCCATTCGTGCCTTTTGCGGGCGCGGCAGGCTGCTATAAGCAACCGCACGGCCACTCCACAGACCAGAGGCGCAACCATGACAGAGACGAAGACCGTTTTTCGCGTGAAGCTGCGGCTGGCGAGTTTTCCCGAGGGCGAGTTGACATGGCAGCGGCTGATCGTTGACCGGCCCAGCGCTGAGGAAGCCAGTGAGCTCATCAAATGGGCGCATAGGCTCGACAGCGAGAACAAGGTCACGCGGCCCTACGAGCAGAATTGCTCCGTCGAAAAGCGGAAAGTGCCCGCGGATGGGCGTGTGGTGATGCCGCTGCCCCAACTTTTCGGGGCGCTGGACGACAGTTTCGTGTTGCGCAAGCCACAAGCGTGACGATACGGCAGCTCCACCAAAGTCGAATGACCGAATTACAACGGCGGGAAGCTATTGCGGCTGCGTCGTTTCTTGGTGCTTGCAGGTGCGAAGGACAGGGCTAGTTTGGTGTTGCGCCTAGGCGCGTTTCCTCCCGGACTTCAGCCGCCCCGCACATGGTGCCCGGCGGCTTCTTTTTAGAGTCAGGGGATGGGCAGGCTGAAGCGGCGCGGGGCGCCGTTTGCCAGGCTGTCGTAGAGCACCATCACGTCCAGCCGGTTGCTCGTCCGGCCGAGCGGGAGAATGGCCTCGGCCTTGCCGTCGCGTCCGTCTGCCGACACGCCAGAGAGTTCACCGAGCTTCAGGAATGCCCCGGTTGCGGGATCGAAGGTCGCCACGCCATAGGGCACCTCCGGCTGGTCCTGCGCGGAGCCGTAGAGCACCAGAAGTCGCCCGTCGGGGAGCGCCGAGAGATCGCGCACGCCGGTATCACGCCCCAGCGGCATGGTCAGGAGAACCGGCTTTGGCGGGGGCACGTCGGCATCCGCGAAAAGCGCATCTACAGGTGTCGCGACAATGAAGGTTTCACCGTCGAGCGATGGGGCACGGATGCCCGCGTAAAGCACGTTGCCCATCACCGCGACGCCCTCGACGTTGACGCCGTTCTGATCGAGATCCTTGCCAAAGAAATCGCCGATGCGCGGCGCGGCGGCCAGCACTGCGCCCAGACGAAACGTCAGGTCGATGGCTTGGCGCGTGGCGCGTTTGCCTGATGCGGCGCGGTCGCCAGCGTCGATCGCACGGCCCTGCTCATCGAGACGCAGGCGGGCGAGCAGGAAGGTGGACGTGCGCGACTTGCCGTTGCGCGCGCAGCCGTGCGAACCCGTGACGTAAAAGTAGGGCGCGGCGTAAGCCACCCCCTCGCCATCCAGATCGCGGAATTTCGCGGCCCCTTCCCGACAAAAAGTCGGCTGCGGCTTGCCGTGCGTGCGCGCCGGCGCCTTGTTACGAAACAGCGGAATGCGCGGGCCTGCTTTCAGCACGCCGCCTGCGAGCATGGCGCTCTGCGCCGCACGGTCCTCATCATTGATGAGCAGGCAAGTCCTGGATCCACCTGCGCTTTCTGGAGTGCACGCGATCCCGCTCAGGTCGTGCGCGACCTTGCCATCATCGTCGCGGAATGTGCCTTCGGATGCAAAGGGCTGGGGCTCGACCCGAGGCACGCTCTTTTGCGCTGCAACAGGGCTCGCGGCAAGAAAAGCCACGAGAACGGGCACAATGCGGCGCATGGGTTGATCCTTTTCAGGCCGGGCGGGCGTTTCGAGCAAGCGGAACCATTCCGCGATGACGGCCGTTGCAGCAGCGTATCTGTGCTGACGGAGTCCTGACATGAAAAAGATTCTCGTATTCGCCTTTCTCGCCACGAGCGCGCTGATGTCGACATCCGCCATGGCGCAAAGCACCAACGCCAATCGCGAACCAGCGTGCCAGACGTCGGGCACTGGAATGGATCCGCGCTGCGTCGGCGTCAAGGAGCCGGGCGCTGCCGACAGGGGCATGCGGACCCGCACGCGTATGCGTGTGCATCACGCGCGTCACCATCGCCATGCAGTGCGTTCGCGCCATCACATGAGGCGCCATGCGCGGGGATCGTCGACGGGCGTAACGGCCGGCTCTGCTGCCTGCTCGCGTGACGCTCAGCGTCACGATCCGCGCTGCCTCGACTGATTTCCAGCATGAAATAAGAACGCCCGCGTTTTGCGCGGGCGTTCTGTTTTGTTCAGACTGCGGGACCGATGGACTTCGGCGTATGGATCGCGCCAGTCATATCCTCGGGCTTCAACGCGCGGATCGCCGCTTCGTCGAATGTGTCGCCCTTCTTCGTGGTGACACCAGTCTTGTCGATGGCATCGAGCCACTTGCGGTGGATGCGCGGATCCTGATCTTCGTATTCAACCTGACGCCCACCCTGCTGGATCGATGTCGAACCACCACCCTCGGCGCTGCGCTTGCGCAGGGCGATGAAGGGATAGCGGCGGCTGCCCATGCTGCAGGCGAGATAGCGCGCGGGTTCCGGGTAGGTGTTGAAGTGCTGGTGGAACATCCAGAACGGCGGCACATACATGATGCCGTGGCGCCACGGGATTTCCTTGAACTCGGATTCGCCTTCGTACCAGAGCAGCGAATAGCCTTCGCCGCTGACCGCATGCACATGCGTTCCAGCCGCGTGGCGATGCGCCTTCTTGTAACGGCCCATCGGAATTTCCGACGAATGCGCATGCATCGTGCCGCTCGCCAGCACGAAGGAGACATTCATGGAGCCCTTGCCGCGCTCGTTCAGCTCGTAAAGCTTGAAGCCGGTGAGGTCAGGGACGAAATTCGTCTCCCAGAGATTGAGCTTCGCGGTGTCCTTGCCGCGATTGACCTCGAGATGCTCACCCTCGCCCTGGAACTGGTTCGGCGAACCGATGCGCTCCGGGAACTTGAAGGGGTTGTTAAAGACGAACTCCTCGTTGTGGTAGAGGTTGAGCGTCAGCGGCGCATCGTTGGTGCACGACAGGCGGGCAGTCTCGCGGCCCGAGCTGTTGAAGATCTGATATTCGCAGTTCAACGGAATCGCGAAGAGTGCCTTCGGGCCCCATTCGAACGTGTGCTTCTCGCCACCCGGCAACCACACAGTCGTCGAGCCAAAGCCCGAGAGCACGTAGAAGAAGCCTTCGTAGAGATGCTTCACTGGGCGGGTCTTCTTGCCCGGCAGAACTTCCAGCACGTAATTGGCCATGAAGTCGCCGCGACCGTGCGCATGGGCGAAGCAGCCGCGCGCGTCGTAGCGATCCCAGGTAGATGTTTCGAGCGCCAGCAGGTCATGACCGAAGTCGAGATGGACCGGGATGTTTTCGCCTTGCACCCAGTTCATGTAGGGATCGACGAGAAAGCGCCCGGTGAGATCGTCGTCCGCAGTGATTTCGTCTGACATGGCGTTTCCCTTAGCGTTTCGTGGCCCTGCCGTCCCGAAACCGCCGATGCGCAGGGCCCCGCGCGCCGCGCGAATATCCCCTGCCCGCACGATCTCGAGCCATGCTTGTCCGTCGAAGCTAAGGCCTCAGTTGGAAAAGGTAAATTGAAACCTTTGTAAGCCAGATACAAAATGTTTTAATGTACCCCGAGCACGACAGGAGCGGACCATGCGGCTTGAGGACCTCGACTTCAGCAAGTTACGCGCCTTCCAGCTCGTCGCCACCCAGGGCACGCTGAATGCCGCGGCGGCCCACCTTGGCCTCACCATTCCGGCTGTTTCCGCAAAGCTGCGGCGGCTCGACGAAGTGCTCGGCGTGGCCCTGTTCCGCCGCCTGCCCAACGGGCTCGTGCTGACGGCGGCGGGCGAGCGCTTTCTGCGCGATCTCACGCCACTCCTGCAGGAGGCCGAGCAGGTGATGGCCAACGTGCAGTCGCACTCCAAGGCCCACTCGCAGGAGACCGGCAGTTTGTCGATCTCCATCGGCGGCGATTACACGTCCTATTTCGTGCCGCGTATGAATGGTTTCCTGGCCGAGTTCCCCAAGGTGCAGGTCGACATGCGGGTCGCCCGCACGTCGGATGCCTTGGCTGCACTGCAGGCGGGCAAGCTGGATTATTGCCTCGGCGTCTATCCGCGCCTGCCCCAGGGGATCGCCGCCAAGGTGGTGGCTCGCACGACGCTGTCACTGGTCACGAGCGCCTCGGGCGTATCGGCGTCGAGCAATCCGGCCGACCTCGTTCAGGGGCGCCTGATCGTGGCGCCCCGCGGCACCGCCGTCCGGCAATTGCTGCGCAAGGCGGAGTTGATCTCCGATCCCATCAGTTATCTTGAATGCCCGACATGCCAGACGGCGATCGAACTCGTGGGACTTGGCTCGGGTCCCGCGGTCGTGCACACATTGTGCGTCTCGCGCGCGGGCATGCGCAATCTGCACGCCATCGATCTCGGCGAAAAGACCGGCACATTGCAATTCGTCGTGCTCTACCGGCGCGACGCGCGGCGCTCGGCGGCCGCGCAGGCGTTTTTCGACCACATCACCGCGTAAGCTTGCGAGCGATCAAGCGGCCAGATGAACAAGTCCCTCGCGCTGCGCGAGTTCGCGCACAGCCTGC
>JAQGKN010000173.1 GCA_028290085.1 Hyphomicrobiales bacterium | reverse complement strand
GCGCCCGATATGGCCGCCGCAATCGATGACGTTAGCGGCGGCGGGAACCTCAAAAGGCGAGAACCGCAGCGTCGGCCCCGTCTCCAGCGCCCGGCTCCATTCGGCCGGCGACAGGTAGAGCGCATCGGGCGCGAGCGGCTTGTAGGGCGAGCGCGCGGGATCGGAATCGTGCTGCTCCTTGCGCGCGTCGTAATAATCCTTGATCTGCGAGAGACGCTCGGTGGCGGCGTCTTCGGCCAGCGCATCCAGGAAGATCGGCGCATCGCCGACGTAATCGAACAGCGTGTCGGCTGTGCCGTAGAACAACGGCAGCCAATGTTCCATGCCCGCGTGGCGGCGGCCTTCGCTTACGGCTTCATAGAGCATGTCGCCGCGCGTCTGCGCGCCAAACTGCGTGATATAGGCTTGGCGGAAGCGCTTCATCGTCTCGGTGGTGAGCTGCACCTCGCTCATCGGCACGAGATCGAGCGCGCGCAACTGCCCCGTCGTGCGCTGGCTTTCGGCGTCGAAGGCGCGGATCGATTCCAGCGTGTCGCCAAAGAAATCCAGACGGATGGGCGCGAGCATTCCCGGCGCGTAGAGATCTAGAATGCCGCCGCGCACAGCGTATTCGCCGGTTTCGCGCACCGTGCTCGAACGCAGGAAGCCGTTCGTCTCCAGCCAGCGGACGAGCGAATCCATCTCGATGGCATTGCCCGGCGCGGCCGAAAAGCTTTCCGCCGAAATCCATTTCAGCGGCGGCACGCGCTGCATCAGCGCATTGACGGTAGTGGAGAGAATGCGCGGGCGCTCTTCAGACGAATTGCTGCGCGCGAGCCGCGACAACACGGTCATGCGCCGCGCTGCGATCGCGGCATTTGGCGAGACGCGATCATAGGGCTGGCAATCCCACGCCGGGAAATCGAGCAATTCGAGATCGGGCGCGGCAAAGGCCACGGCTTCCTCAAAGGCGCGGGCACGCTGGCCGTCGCGGGCGACATGCACCAGCACGGCGGCGCGGCCATGGGCCTTGCTCGCAAGAAGGCGCGCGAAATCCGCGGCCACGAAGGCATCGAAGCCATCGGGCACGGAGGAGAGAGTCAGGGAATGGCCGCGGGCGATTTCGGCAAGAGCGCGCTTGTAGTCGGTCACTGTCTGATGTCAGCCGAAGATCGGGCCGGAATGGGTATGGAAGGCCTTCATGCGGCGGAAGACCGGCGTGTTGAAGCTTTCGGGCGTCTCGGCCTCTCCGGTAACGAACATCAGCACGTCGCGGTCCGGCAAGTCCATCAGCAGTTCGTAATCGTCGAGCTCGGCGTCGCTGAGCTTGGCGATCTCGGAATCGGAGAATTTCCCGTAGATGATGTCCATTTCGCGCATGCCACGGTGCCAGGACCGGAAGAGAACGCGGCGGCGGCGGGGGTCGAGACCCGCGCTGGAGATGGAGGATTCGGTCAAGGCGAACTCCCGCAAGTGCAGAGAATATGGCGATGCCGCCGGGACGGCTTCGTCCAGCATGCAGCCCGCTATATAGAGCAGCGTTGCGGGCCTGTCAGGAGGTTTGGCGCAAGCCTTGTTGCAAGCCTTGCCCGGCATGACGCCGCGCCCTAAAGCTTGCCCATGCGACCCGACATTCTCAACCCGCTCTTTGCCTCTGTGGCGACGCTTCCCGGCGTCGGTCCCAAGACGGCGAAACTGTTCGACAAGGTGCTGGCGCCGGTGAACGGCGCGGAGGCGCGGATCGCTGACCTCCTGTTTCACCTTCCCCAGAGCGGCATCGACCGGCGCGCGCGGCCCCAGATCGCCGAGGCCAGTCTCGAGGGCGTGGTCATGCTCGAGGTCACCGTCGTCGACCATCGGCCCCCCACGGGGCGCAACAGCAAGGCGCCCTATCGCGTGCTGGTGGAGGACGAGACCGGCGACGTGCTGCTGGTGTTCTTTCTCGCCAATCACAATTGGGTCGAGCGTTCGCTGCCCATCGGCGCGCGGCGCTGGGTGTCGGGCAAACTCGAATTGTGGGACGGCCATTTGCAGATGGTCCACCCCGACAAGGTGCTGGATGCGGAGGGCCTCGCCAAGCTGCCGCCCGTCGAGCCGATCTATGGGCTGACCGAGGGGCTGAACCAGCGCGCGGTTCAGAAGGCCGTAGAGGGCGCGCTCGGGCGCGTGCCGCTGCTGCCGGAATGGATCGAGAGCTCGCTATTTGCCCAGCGCAACTGGGCGAGCTTTTCGGAGGCGCTTGTCACATTGCATCGCCCCGGAGGGCCGGAGGCGCTGAACCTTCAGCACCCGGCGCGGCTGCGGCTCGCCTATGACGAATTGCTCGCCAGCCAGGTGGCGCTGGGCCTCGTGCGCGCGCGGATGCGCAAACTCGGTGGGCGGGCGAGCGTCGGCGACGGGCGCATCGCGGGGGCCATCGAAGCCGCCCTGCCCTTTACGCAGACGTCCGCGCAGCGCGAGGCGCTGGTCGAGATCCGCGCCGATCTGGCGGCGGAAACGCGCATGTTGCGCCTGCTGCAAGGCGACGTGGGCTCGGGCAAGACGCTCGTCGCCCTGCTCGCCATGGCGACCGTGGTGGAAGCCGGGCGGCAGGCGACGATGATGGCGCCGACCGAAATTCTGGCGCGCCAACATTACGAACGCATGCTGCCGCTCGCCGAAAAGGTGGGCCTGCGCATCGCGCTCATCACCGGGCGCGACAAGGCAGCAGAGCGTAGCCGCACTCTGGCGGGGCTGGAATCCGGCGAGATCGATATTGCCATCGGCACCCATGCGCTGTTTCAGGAGAGCGTCGGTTTTCGCGATCTGGCTTTGGCGGTCGTGGACGAGCAGCATCGCTTCGGCGTGCATCAACGCCTCGCGCTGGGATCGAAGGGCGAGGCGGTCGATATTCTCGTGATGACCGCGACACCCATTCCGCGCACTTTGGTGTTGACCTATTTCGGCGACATGGATGTCTCCATGCTGCGTGAAAAGCCCGCCGGGCGGCAGCCCATCGACACGCGCGCTTTGCCCATCGAGCGGCTGGACGAAGTGGTGGCGGGGATTGCGCGCGCCATCAAGGCGGGCGCGCGGGTTTATTGGGTCTGTCCGCTGGTCGATGAGAACGAGGATCTCGATCTCGCGGCGGCGACCGAGCGTCAGGAGGTGCTGGCGCATTTCTTCGGCGACCGCGTCGGCCTCGTGCACGGGCAGATGAAGGGCCGCGAGAAAGACGCGGCCATGGCCGCCTTCCAGCGCGGCGAGACGGATATTCTGGTGGCCACGACCGTCATTGAAGTGGGCGTCGATGTGCCCGAGGCCACCGTCATGGTGATCGAACACGCGGAGCGTTTCGGCCTCGCGCAATTGCACCAGCTACGCGGGCGCGTGGGCCGTGGTTCCGGGCGTTCGACCTGCCTGCTGCTCTACAAATCGCCGCTCGGACAGGTGGCGCAAGCGCGCATCGAGATCATGCGCGAGACAGAGGACGGGTTCCGCATCGCGGAAGAAGACCTGCGCCTGCGCGGCGAAGGCGAAGTGCTGGGCACGCGCCAATCCGGCACACCGGGCTTCCGCCTCGCGAGCCTCGACGTGCATGGCGCCTTGCTGCCCGTTGCGCGTGACGATGCGCGTCTGATCGTGGATGCCGACCCTGATTTGGCAACAGAGCGCGGCAAGGCAGTGCGGCTGCTGCTGTATCTATTTGGACGAGACGAGGCGATCCGGCTGCTTCGGGCGGGTTAGTTTTTCAAGCACCGAAGCTGTGGCCGTCATGGCGAGGAGCGAAGCGACGAAGCCATCCAAGAATCGCGAGTTCGCTCTGGATTGCTTCGCTCCGCTCGCAAAAACGGCAACTGGCGCTGGCCACTTGAACGCTCGCCCCTCAAGCAGCCGAATCCACCAGGGCCTTCTGCTTGCGTGCGGTTTCGGCGAGCATGCCGAGCGCCGTCTGGGTTTCGGGCTGGATCAGGCCGGCCGACATGATGAGCTTGGCGGCATCGTCGGGTGTCATCGGGATTTCGATCACGTCCGAGGCCGGCAGGAAGAAGTAGAAGCCGGTTGTCGGGTTCGGCGTACAGGGCAGAAAGACTGAGATGTGCTCGCCCGCCGGCAGAGCCGTCGCCACGGTGCCCGCAGGCGGGGCCGAGATGAAGACGATGGTCCACATGCCCTTACCCGGGAATTCCACGAGACCGACGCGGCGGAACGACGTGCCCGATTGCGAGAAGATGGTCTCGAAAATCTGCTTCACGCTCTTGTAGAGGCCGCGCACCACCGGCATGCGGTCGAGAATGGTCTCGCCGAGCTTGATCAGCGTCCGCCCTGCCAGATTGGCAGCGAGAAAGCCGAGCAGTGTCAGGCCCACGAAAGCCAGAATCACGCCGATGCCGGGCACGCGGATGGGCAGATAGGTGTCGGGCCACAGCGTCGGCGGGACGAGCGGCTTCACCCAATTGTCGATGGTGTCGACAAACCACCAGACGAGCGAGGCTGTGACGGCCAACGGCCCAGCGATCACGAGGCCTGTCAGGAACCACGCGCGGATGCGGGCTCCAATGCCTGTTTTGTGCACCACGCCATCAAGGGTGGGCTCATTGACTTGGTTCATGTCTGTTCCATCAGGGCGGGAGGCCCGTGTTCGTCATCGAAGATGGCGTTTGGGACCGTCTTTGCAAGCTAGCAAGGATCGTTCCGACCCGCGCGCCTGCCGCCAGTCTATTCGACCGTGACACTCTTGGCGAGGTTGCGCGGCTGGTCGACGTCTTTCCCCATCACGACAGCCGTGTGATAGGCGAGCATTTGCACCGGCACGGCATAGGCGATGGCCGCGAAATCGGGTGCCATGTCGGGCATGGCGATGGCGGCAAAGAACTCCACGGACGCCTCGTGTTCTGCCCGCGCATCGCCGATGAGGATGATGCGACCGCCGCGCGCTGCGACTTCCTGCACGTTGGAGACGGTCTTCTCGAAAACGCCGTCATAGGGCGCGATGACGATGACGGGAATGTTCTCGTCGATCAGCGCGATGGGGCCGTGCTTCAGCTCACCCGCCGCATAGCCTTCGGCGTGAATGTAGGAGATTTCCTTGAGCTTCAGCGCGCCTTCGAGCGCCAGCGGGTAGCTGGTGCCACGCCCCAGGTAGAGAACGTCGGTCGCTTTCGCGAGATCCCGGGCCAGCAGTTCGATCTGCGGCTCGAGCTTGAAAGCATCCGCCATCAGGCCGGGCGTGGCGATGAGTTC
>JAQGKN010000456.1 GCA_028290085.1 Hyphomicrobiales bacterium | reverse complement strand
GCCTCGCCGAGACTGGATGAAAACAACATTCTTCACTTAGCCGGTTATTATAATACGAGCCCAGAGCGTGTGACCTTCGATATCACGATAGCGCCCGTCAACAATGTGTGGCGTTTGGGTAGCATCTCCGTAAAGGTCCTGCCGCCCCCGTCCGTGGCACAGGCCCCCCCCGCTCCACGTCCTGCCACAGCACCAATCACCAAGAAAAAATCACCGGGACACGATTCCAAGGAAGCTGTTACCAAGGCCCGCTGATCGTGAAATCACTTCGTTGGGTGCTGACGGCAGTTATCTTGTGAGTTGACCCGGATACGAATGACTTTCAAGCAAGCAATCAGTCCGTTGGAAGAAAATCGCAGGTGGCTGCCGATGAGAGGCTTGCCATTATCGACTCACGCACTTGCATTGATGGTTTGGCTCTCAGGCCCTTGCCCGGCGGCTGCACAAGCTTCCAGCCTGCAAGATGACCGTGGCGGCAACTTGCGAGCCTACGTGACTGACGTAGCTCGCTTGAATCGGGATCAACTCGAGAAACGCATCGGCGGACTTTGCGCCTCCGCATGCACCGTTTACCTCGGGGTGAAAAAGGTCTGCGTCGAGCCGGACGCAGAAGTGTGGTTTCACGCGGCTTTCCTGCCGGGCAGCACCAAGCCTGATCCCACCGGCTCACTCGAGATGCTTTCTTATTACCCGCCCAATGTCCGTCGCTGGGCTATTGCGCGCGGCGCCTTGGAACAAATCGAATGGAGCACCGACCATAAACTTACCGGCGACCAGCTGATCGCAATGGGGCTGCGTCGTTGCCCCCTGCCCTGAGGCCTCGCTCCGATTGATCCGGGTCAATGCCCGGAGGCGGTCGCAGGCGCATGCACTGTTCATGTCATATGAACCGAAAGCCAGAACGACCGCGCTCTGTATCCTGGGGCTCACGGCCTTCACCAGCATTACGACCGTTCATCCTGCGCTGGCCATGCCGGCCGATGCGCAAAACCCCGCAAATGCCGAAAGCGTCGCTCTCGGCGAGAGCGCCGCACAGCACTATTGCGCAAAATGCCACGCGACTGGCCGCAGGGGGCTTAGCCCCAACCCGGCCTCCCCGCCTTTCCCCAGAATCGCTGCACGCCACCCTCATGGGCGGCTGGCCGGCGTTTTCTTCGTCGACGGCACCGTGGTCAGCCACCCGGGAATGCCGCAATTCGAAATTACCATTCAGGAGGCGGACGGACTGGTCGCCTATCTGCGCAGCCTGGCTCCTCGAGCCGGGCAACATCTGCCAGCCAAACAATCGGAAAAAACACGATGAGCACGCATTACCACGCCGTCATCTGGATCGACCATTCCGAAGCACGTGTCTTCCATTTCAACGCCTCGGAGGTCGAAAGCCTCGTCCTGCATCCGCACAATCCGACGCATCACATCCACCACAAGGCCGACGAGGTTGGCTCGAGGCATGCCGCCGATGACCAGAAATTCCTGCATGCAGTGGCGCATTCCGTTGCCGACGCGCAGGAAATTCTGATAACCGGCCCGGCTGGCACGAAGACCGCGTTGGTCAAGCACATCTCGAAACACGACAACGCACTGCTCGATCGCATCGTCGGCGTGGAATCGTCCGATCATCCGACCGATAGCCAGATCGTCGCCCATGCCCGGCATTACTTCGCGGGCGCGGATCTCCGGACCCCGCAGAAGTCATAAGGACCAACCCATGCCCCTTCGCCGCGCATACTGTCTGTCGGTCGCTGCGGCGATCGCCTTGATTGCCTCTCCGCTATCGGCTGCACAGAATCCGGAACGCGTGACGACGGGGCGTCTGCTCGCGCAATCGCTCTGCGCCGATTGCCACACAATGGGGGGAGCTACGCGCTCGGACCGTGGCCCACCGGATTTTGCGGCCATCGGCGCGATGCCATCGATGACGGCCTTGTCGATAAAGGTCTTTCTCAGATCGCCGCATGCCAATATGCCGGACGTCCAGCTCGACGATCAACAGATCGAGGCGCTGACCGCCTACATCCTGGACCTCGGCGGCAAATAGGCCGCATTGTCGCTTGTCAGGCGAGGCAGAGCACGAGCGTCAGGCAAGCGACCGAGAGGACGTGCAAGCCCGCGAAGGCTGGCCGCGCATGCGCGGCGCGCCATCGGCTTACGGCTTCGGCGTGCAATTCCGCACTCGTCTCATAGCGGCACGCAGGCGCCGACCCGGCGGCCTCTGCTGCGCGGTGAAGACGCATTTCTCTACGGTTCGTCTGAGCTTGCCAGGTCATCATGGCTCATATTCACACGGGTGATTTGAGAAACAGTTAAGCCTGCTCAGCTGACGCTCCTATTCGGCTGGGGCGACGCACATTTGCAGCACCCGTGTGGAAAAGCGTGCGTATTCGTTTCCGTTCCGTTCCCTGTTGCGCCCCGGTTGTGCGATGGTGCATGACGAGTACGAATCAATGCGGCCGCCGCTGGCGCGCTGCACCGGATCAGTGACGACAAGGGCGACGAATGGCATCGAATGGCGATCTCTTCGGCGGGAATGCGGCGCGCAAGCCTCCGGCGGACAAGGCCCGGAGCGAGGCCCCGGCCCCGCGGAAGACTGCGGCACCTGTGACGACCGGCACCCCCGGCGAAAGCGGCTATACGGCAGCATCCATCGAAGTTCTCGAGGGGCTTGAGCCGGTTCGCCGCCGCCCCGGCATGTATATCGGCGGCACCGACGAGGCGGCCCTGCACCACCTCTTCGCCGAAGTGCTCGACAATTCGATGGACGAGGCCGTCGCGGGCCACGCCACCTGGATCGACGTCACGCTGGAACCCGAGGGATGGCTGACGGTCGCCGA
>JAQGKN010000404.1 GCA_028290085.1 Hyphomicrobiales bacterium | reverse complement strand
TGAGCCTGGCTCAAAGCCGCACTCACGAATTCGTTACACGGCGCAGACAGCCCTGAATGTGCCTGCCCGGCCAATAAACCTCGCTTCATCCTCCGGCTGCTTGTTTTTCCGCCTAAGCAACGACTAGGAATTAGCGAAAGTGATCATAACATTCCTGAAAAACTGGGGAAAAGCTTAGCTGTAACCGTGACGATTTCAAATCGGTGACTATCCTGAGTCTTGCCAGCCGAAACGCGGCAGGTGAGTTTCCGGGCCAGTCCATTGTATCTTCGCCTGTCCGGCGAAGTTGGGAAGGATCGCGATGACACATTTTCAGCAAGACTACGATTCCGCACGCCGCCATCTGGGTGTTGCCATGATTGATCTTCGCTATTCTGCGGCAGATCTGGCACTTTCCGCACATCATAGGAGCGGGGACGCTGCTCATGAGACCTGGACCGCGGTGGATCTCTTGAACCAGGAGATCGCCAATCTGCTGGCAATTTCCAACTACATCGACGGCATCGGTCAGGCTCCGGCCATTCCAGCGCCCCCGAATTCCCCTGCTGCGGACTTGCAACGCTGGTGGCCGCACCTGATCCGCGAACAGGCCAGGGACGCCGAAATGAAAGAGGAATGATACGCCTGGCGCGGCGCTTTGAAGATCGACGCATCACCTTATATGGGTGACTATCTTCCTTGTTCCGCTCAGGAGACGATCTGTAATGACTGTTGATGCATCCGTTCTTTTTTCACATCACCGCTTGGGCACTCTCGACCTGCCGAACCGCATCGTCATGGCGCCCCTGACGCGCAATCGCGCGACGCCCGGAACCGATGCGCCTCATTCGATGAATACCGATTATTACGTTCAGCGCGCCCGCGCCGGCCTCATCGTCACCGAGGCAACGCAAATCTCTCAACAGGGGCAGGGCTATATCCAGACCCCGGGTATCTACACGGATGCGCAGGTCGAGGGATGGCAGGCCGTCACCAAGGCGGTGCACGCAGCTGGCGGCCGCATCTTCCTGCAGATGTGGCACGTTGGCCGTGTCTCGCATGTGTCGCTGCAGCCCGGCGGCGGCGCTCCGGTTGCGCCCAGCGCCATCCAGGCGAAAACGAAAACCTATCTCGCCCACGGCTTCGATTCCGTCTCCATGCCGCGCGCATTGGAAATCGAGGAAATCGTTCTGACCGTGCGCGATTATTACAATGCCACCGTCAACGCACGCCGCGCCGGTTTTGATGGCGTCGAGATCCACGCCGCCAATGGCTATCTGATCGACCAGTTCCTCCGCGATGGCAGCAATCACCGCACCGATGCTTACGGCGGCTCAATCGAAAACCGCACACGTTTTGCCATTGAAGTGGCGGAGGCCGTCGTCAACGCCTGGGAGCCGGGCCGTGTCGGCATTCGCCTCTCGCCGGCTAGCCCCGCCAACGACATGACCGACAGCAATCCGGCGCCATTGTTCGATCACCTCGCGCATAATTTGAGCGCGCTGAAGCTCGCCTACCTGCATATCAACGAGTCGCAGACGCCCGGAGCCACACCCTTCGACTTCACGAGCCTGCGCCGCGCCTTCAAGGGCACCTACATCGCCAATGCCGGCTACACGCGAGAGAAGGCGGCTGAGGCCATTGTGGAAGGGCGCGCCGATCTCGTTGCCTTCGGAAAGCTCTACATCGCCAACCCCGACCTCGTGGAGCGGTTTGCCAAAAACGCTCCACTGAACGAGCCGGATCAGGCGAGCTTCTATGGCGGCGGCGCAAAGGGCTACATCGACTATCCGACGCTCGACGCGAGCTGAAGCCTAGACCGCATAAAAATCGCGGTACCAATCGACAAAGGCCCGGACGCCGACATCCACAGGCGTCCGTGGCCGGAAGCCCGTGAGGCGTTCGAGTTCTGCCGTATTGGCCAGCGTGCTTTGCGGTTCGCCAATGGGCATCGGCAGGTCGTTGCGAATGGCGCGACGGCCGGTCGCGGCTTCGATCGCGCAGATATAGGCGTCGAGTTCTATAGGCGCGCCACCAGCGATATTCACCACACGATAGGGCGCAGCGACCGAACCGGCGGGATCGTTGCTTGCCGCCGGAGTGAGGCCAGCTAAACGGACCATGCCTTCCACAGCATCGTCCACATAGGTGAAATCGCGCTGCATCTGTCCGGCATTGTAGATGTCGATCGGCTCACCCGCCAAAATGTTGCGGGTGAACTTGAACAAGGCCATGTCAGGCCTGCCCCAGGGTCCATAAACCGTGAAGAAGCGCAGCACGGTTACCGGCAGCGCATAGAGATGCGCATAGGAATGCGCCATCGCCTCCGTCGCCTTCTTGGTGGCGGCGTAAAAGGAGAGTGGATGGTCGGTGCGGTCCGCCTCCGCGAACGGCATGGCGTTGGCGCCGTAGACCGAGCTGGTCGAGGCCAGCAACAAATGCTGCACCGGGGCCGCGCGCAACGCTTCGAGCAGGTTGAAGGTGCCGATCAGATTGGCGCTGACATAGGACCGGGGCGCCTCCATCGAGTAGCGCACGCCCGCCTGGGCCGCGAGGTGAACCACGATGTCGGGCTGCGCTTCCCTCACGACGCCCGTGAGCGCATCCATGTCTTCCAGCATCATCTCATGGGCGCGGAAGAGATTGCTCTGCGCGAGCACTCCGTGACGAGCGCGCTTCAATGCCGGATCGTAATAATCGGTCATGCCGTCGAGGCCGTCGACGAAATGGCCAAGCGCAATCAGCCTGCGGCAAAGATGAAAACCTATGAAGCCGGCCGACCCGGTCACGAGAAACCGCATGCGGCGTCCTCCATTTTCGAAATCTATGCACAATTTCCGGCCGGTCGTGCAAGCAGGGAGGCAAAACGGTCCTAAATCGTGCCCTTCGCCGACCGCCATGCGTCGATGATTTCAGAGCCGGTTGCAAGCCACACGCGATCATGCCCGGCGATGTGCTGCAAAGCGCGATCTAGCGCCCGTATGCGGTGCGGGACGCCGGTGAGGAATGGGTGGAGCGCGATGCACAGGACGCGCGGCATCGCCTCGCCCTCCTCGTAGAGAACATCGAATGTCTCGCGGATCCGCATCTCGAAATCATGCGTGCTGATCGAGGGATTGTTGAACAGCGGCATGTCGTTCAATTCGAGCGAATAGGGGATCGAGTACAGGCCGTTGTTCATGCGGTAGGGAAGGTCGTCATTGACCCAGTCGGCGACATAGTCGACGCCCTCGGCGGCCAGAAGATCGAGCGTATTCCAAGTCTCGGTCAGGCCGGGCCCAAGCCATCCGCGCATTTTCTGACCGTGAGCCTCGATGACCGCGCGCGTGGCGGAAATCGTCTCGGCCTCCAGCGGCTTTTCCATCCCGGCGAGGACAATGGAATTGGTCAGGCCATGGCCCATGAATTCCCAGCGCAGATCCGTGCAAGCCTGCATGATGCGTGGATAATGGCGCGCAACCTCACCGTTCAGGGCGACCGTCCCGCGGATCCCGGCTTTGGACAGGCACTCCATCAGACGCCATACGCCAACCCGATTGCCGTAATCGCGCCGCGAATAATTGCGGACGTCCGGCGTCTTGGCCCCCAGTTCGAGATGGAAATGCTCGATGTTCGGAACGACCCACACCGCGATCCTCGCATCACCAGCCCATTTCACTGGAAGCCGGTCGGGGAGGGCCGTGTAGGGAAACAAGGAGGCCGGTTCGAAATCCTGCATGTCATTTCCATTCATTAACTTAGGCGCCGGATTATGCAGGTTCCGGGCCCATTGTGCGTGCGGATTTAACACTGAGTCTGCAATCTTGCTTCGCACAAGCCACATGGGCTCTAATCGTCGACACGCGCTTTGCCGCAAATATCTATAGGAGAATCCAGATGGAATTGGGTCGGAGAATCCTCGTTGCGGGTGGTGCGGGCTTTCTGGGCTCTCATCTCTGCGAGCGGCTGCTCGATCAGGGGCACGAGGTGCTCTGCGTCGATAATTTCTTCACCAGTTCGCGACGGAATATCGAGCACATGCTCAGCCATCCGCGCTTCGAGCTGATGCGGCACGATGTAACCTTCCCGCTCTACGTCGAGGTCGACGAGATCTACAATCTGGCCTGTCCCGCCTCGCCGGTGCATTATCAGTTCGATCCCGTACAGACTACCAAGACCAGCGTAATCGGTGCAATCAACATGCTTGGCCTCGCCAAGCGCGTGAAGGCCAAGATCCTCCAGGCATCGACATCGGAAGTATACGGCGATCCTTTCGAGCATCCGCAGACCGAATCTTACTGGGGCAACGTCAACCCCATCGGCATCCGGTCCTGCTATGACGAAGGCAAGCGCTGTGCCGAAACGCTGTTCTTCGACTATCGCCGCCAGCATAAGCTCGCCATCAAGGTGGTCCGCATCTTCAACACCTACGGCCCGCGCATGCACCCCAATGACGGACGCGTGGTGTCGAACTTCATCGTCCAGGCCCTGCAGGGGCAGGATCTCACCATCTACGGCGATGGCCAGCAGACGCGCTCTTTCTGCTACCGCGATGATCTCATCGAAGCGATGATCCGTGTGATGGGGACGACCGACGAGGTCACCGGCCCGATCAATATCGGCAATCCCGGTGAATTCACCATCCGTCAGCTGGCGGAACTGGTCATCGAAATGACGGGCTCGAAGTCGAAAATCATCAGCCTGCCGCTGCCCTCCGACGATCCCAAACAGCGCCGCCCCGACATCACGCAAGCCAAGGCCGTTCTCGGTTGGGAGCCGGTGACGCCGCTGCGCGCAGGGCTCGAAAAGACCATCACCTATTTCGACACGCTGCTATCCACCCCCGCCAGCGCACGCTGAGGGCCGCGATCAGGCCAGCAGGCCGTGAATCTGCACATATTGAAGCAGCATGATCGTCTTGGCGTCCCTGATCTCACCCGCGGCCATTTTGGCAAGCGCATCTGCGAACGAGGTTTCCACAACCTCGATCGCTTCGCCCTCATGGGCGAGCCCGCCGCCCGCGTCCTGCCGGTAGGCGAGCTCGTAGGGGGCAACGAAGAAAACAATCTTCTCCGTCACACTTCCGGGGCTCATGTAAGCTTCGAAGACACGCCGCACCTCGCGCAGGACGAAGCCGGTTTCCTCCAGCGTCTCGCGCCGCGCGGCGGCTTCGGCATCGCCGTCCTCGATCCCTCCGGCACAAGCCTCAAGCAGGGCGTCTTCTCCGCCGTTGAGAAAGGCCGGCAGGCGAAACTGCCGCGTCAGGATGACAGTGCCGCGCGTGGCGTCATAGGGGAGAATGGCAATCGCGTTTCCCCGGTCCAGGATCTCGCGGCTCAGGCGACGGCGCTCACCGTTGATGCCGATCTCATAGACCACGCGCTTGTAGATCCAATGGGTCGCGTCGATGATCTCTTCGCTCAGAACGCGGATCATGCCGGGACTTTCGTGGCTGCACGGGTCAAC
>JAQGKN010000663.1 GCA_028290085.1 Hyphomicrobiales bacterium | reverse complement strand
AGGAGGCGCAGGAATCGAAGTCGCAAACGGAGCGCTTCATCGACCGCTTCTCGAAATTATACACACCGGCTGTTCTTGCCGTCGCCGCACTTGTGGCACTCGTGCCGCCGCTGGCATTCGGCGGCGACCCTCGGGACTGGCTCTACAAGGGATTGGCGATCCTCCTCATCGGCTGTCCCTGTGCGCTGGTGATCTCGACGCCCGCTGCAATCGCTGCTGGCCTGTCTGCCGGCGCGCGCCGCGGGTTGCTGATGAAAGGTGGTGCCGTACTGGAAACTCTCGGCAAAGTCACGGCCATTGCCTTCGACAAGACCGGCACGCTCACAACGGGAAAGCCCGTTGTCACGGACATTGTCGGCGGGACTCGCACGACGGCTCAGGTCCTCTCAATGGCAGCGGCGCTGGAGAGAGCGTCAAGTCACCCTCTGGCGGTTGCTGTCCTCGAGCGCGCGAAAGTCGAGAAAGTTCCTGTGCCGCCGTCCTTCGATGCCGGCGCAGTGCCGGGTGAAGGCGTCGAAGGTGGGGTCGGCGGCGAGCGAGTGTTCTTCGGCTCCTTCCAAGGCGCAGTTACAAGAACGACGCTTTCCGATGGCCAGGTCGAGACCGTGCGCGCCTTCAATGCCGAAGGGAAAACGGTCTCCGTCGTCGTAGTTGACGGCACGGTCGCGGGCTTCATCGCCATGCGCGATGAAGCACGACCCGACACCTTGTCCGTCCTTGCATGCCTGAAGGCATCGGGGATCCGTGCGATCATGCTGACCGGCGACAACATACGCACCGCCGAGGCCATTGCGGGCACCCTCGGCATCGAGGCGCGCGGCGAACTCCTCCCTCAGGACAAGGTACGCATCGTGCGCGAACTTCAAATGGAAGCGCTCGTCGTTGCCAAGGTCGGCGATGGAATCAACGATGCGCCGGCACTGGCTGCCGCCGACGTGGGCATCGCCATGGGTGGTGGTTCGGACGTAGCCCTTGAAACTGCGGATGCGGCAGTCCTGCACGGGCGTGTCCAGGACATTCCCGATATGATCGCCCTTTCCGAAAGCGTTATGGGGAATATTCACCAGAACATAGCGATCGCGCTGGGACTGAAGGTCATCTTTCTCGTGACGACCGTCGCGGGTATAACCGGCCTCTGGCCTGCCATTCTTGCCGATACTGGCGCGACCGTCCTCGTGACGGCGAATGCCATGCGCGTACTCGCATGGAAGCCGCGCGGGCAGCATGCAGGAAGGACCCCCTACGAACGCTAGCGGGTCGTACCGGAGCCCGGCTTTCTGACTCATCTCTCAACGCCGGATGACCGGAACGGCAGAAGTTGATGGGGTCCTCTCGCAAACCGGAGGAGCCTCGAGCGCTTCATAAAATCTGGCCTCACGATCCTTTCTCAATCGAAGGTGATCTCGTTCGTGGGCGACACCCGCCCCAGTACTCGGACGCACGGAACTCTTTGGGGGCGGAGGTCCTCGCTGACCCGCTCCGGCAAGTCGCCGGGGCCCAACTCATCTGAAAAAAAGGTACTTGACGAGCGCCGCGATGAGCAACACGGCCAAAATCAGGAGCAGCAGGCCGAAAGCGCCCACCCCCCACATCATGCCGCCGCCCATCATTCCACCATCCGTCATGGTCTGCCTCCATTATTCGGCCGGCGATGTTTTGCCGATCAATGCACTGTTCACGGCGTTCAATGTGCTGCCTTTCGGCAGGCCCCATCCCTTGACCAGGGCATAGATCGCCGGGATGACGATCAGGGTCAGCAGGGTCGATGACACCATGCCGCCAATCATCGGCACGGCGATCCGATGCATCACTTCCGAGCCGGTGCCTGTGCTCCAGAGGATCGGAATCAGCCCGGCCATGATCGCAACGACCGTCATCATTTTCGGCCGCACGCGTTCGACCGCACCAAGCATGATCGCGTCATCAAGGTCCGCACGGCTGAAGACGTGACCAGCCTCGTTCCGTTTGGCGCGGATTTCGGTCAGGGCCTGGTCGAGATACATCAGCATGACGACGCCGGTTTCTGCCGCAACGCCCGCTAGGGCAATGAAGCCGACCACCACCGCGACCGACATGTTGAAGCCGAGCCACCACATCAGCCAGAGGC
Organism: Hyphomicrobiales bacterium; assembly: GCA_028290085.1. Lineage (GTDB taxonomy): Bacteria > Pseudomonadota > Alphaproteobacteria > Rhizobiales > Beijerinckiaceae > Terripilifer. Next base: position 6,961 of record JAQGKN010000663.1, on the reverse strand, counting down.
CGCCGACGAGAGCGAAGGGCAGCGACAGCATGACAATCAGGGTTTCCGTCAACCTGCCGAAATTAAGGTAGAGCAGCAGGAAGATGATCAGCAGTGTCACCGGCACCACTATTTTCAGCTTCGCGGTCGCCCGCTCGAGATATTCGAACTGACCGCTCCACTGCACATAGGTGCCCGGCGGAAAATGCACGTTATCGGCGACAGCCTTCTGCGCGTCGGCGACATAGCCGCCGAGGTCGCGGTCATGCATATCGACGAAGATGTAGAGCGCCAGCTGACCATTTTCGGTGCGGATGGAAGTCGGTCCCCTGGCGAACTGCACAGCGGCGACGGCGCCAAGGGGCACCGTGCCACCGCCCGGCATCGAGATCAGCACGTTGCGGGCGATAGCCTGCGGATCATTACGCAGATCACGTGGATAGCGGACATTGACGGTGTATCTCTCTCGGCCTTCCACCGTCGTTGTCACGGCGTCGCCGCCGAGCGCCATGGAAATCGTGTCTTGCAGATCGCCGACTGTGAGCCCGTAGCGCGCCAGCCCCTCCCGATCCGGGACTACGTCGATGTAATAGCCGCCAGTGACACGCTCGGCATATGCGCTTGAGGTGCCAGGGACATTGCGGACAACAGCTTCGATCTCGCGCGCCGCTTTTTCCATCTCGCCAAGGTCCCTACCCAGCACCTTGATGCCGACTGGAGTGCGTATGCCCGTCGCCAGCATGTCGGTGCGGGCCTTGATCGGCATGGTCCAGGCATTCGACACTCCTGGAAATTGCAGGGCCTTATCCATCTCCGCCGTCAGGCTGTCCGTCGTCACGCCCGGTCGCCATTGCGCCTTCGGTTTGAGATTGATCACGGTCTCGAACATCTCGCTCGGGGCCGGATCGGTCGAAGTATTGGCGCGGCCCGCCTTGCCGTAGACGGATTCAACTTCAGGAAAGCTTTTGATGATCCGGTCCTGGGTTTGCAGCAACTGACCAGCCGCGGTGACGGAAATGCCCGGCAGCGTCGTCGGCATGAAGAGCAGCGTGCCTTCATTTAGCGTCGGCATGAATTCCGTTCCGAGCTGCCGCGCGGGCCAGGCGCTGACTGCGAGCACCACCAGGGCCAGCACAATGGTCACGGCCTTCGCCTTCAAAACGCCCCGGATCAGAGGCCGGTAGGACCCAGATGAGGGCCCGGTTGATCGGATTCCGGTGCTCGGCGATGATTTTGCCCAGCACGAACAGGAGCATCAGGACGGGCACCAAAGTGATCGACAGGATGGCGGCAGCCGCCATCGAAAAGGTCTTGGTAAAGGCCAATGGTCCGAACAGGCGTCCTTCCTGCGATTCAAGCGTGAAGATCGGCATGAACGATACGGTGATGATCAGCAGGCTGAAAAACAGCGACGGCCCCACTTCGCTGGCGGCCTCGATCAGGATGTCAGCGCGCCGTCTGCCGGGCGCGGCGCGTTCCAGATGCTTGTGCGCGTTTTCGATCATGACGATGGCACCGTCGATCAGCGCGCCAATCGCTATGGCGATGCCCCCGCGGCTCATGATAGTCGCCCCCAGCCCGAGGAGGCGCATCGCGCCGAACGCCATCAAGATGCCGACGGGCAACATCAGGATCGCCACGAGCGCGCTGCGGATGTGAAGGAGAAACACAATACATACGAGCGCGACGATGATGCTTTCCTCGATCAGGGTGTGTTTCAGCGTCTCAATTGCCGAGCCGATCAAGTCCGAGCGGTCATAGACCGGGACGATCTTGGTGCCAGCGGGCCGGCTTGGCATCAACGTCGCGAGACGTTGTTTGACGTTGTCGATGACATCGAGGGCGTTCGAGCCAAAGCGTTGCAGGACGATTCCGCTTGCAACTTCACCCTCGCCGTTCAGCTCGGCAAGGCCCCGCCGTTCGTCCGGTCCCGTCTCGACGCGCGCCACGTCCTTGAGCAACACCGGTGTGCCATTGTCGGTTTTCAGGACGATGTTGCCGAGATCGTCCGTCCCCCTCAGATAGCCTTTGCCGCGCACGATAAACTCGAAGCCTGAGAGTTCGAGCGTCCGGCCGCCGACATCTGTGTTGCTGGTGCGGATCGCCTCCCGCAGCTTGTTCAGGGTGATGCCAAGATCGCGCATGCGCTGCGGATCAGCGACGACGTTATATTGTTTGACGAAGCCGCCGACACTGGCGATTTCCGCGGCGCCTTCCGCCTTGGCCAGACCATAGCGCAGCGCATAGTCCTGTGTGGTGCGGGTTTCCGCGAGCGTCTGGTTCTGCGCCGTTACGGCATACTGGTAGACCCAGCCCACTCCGGTCGCATCGGGCCCGAGCGTCGGCGTCACGCCCCCCGGCAGGCGCGTGGCTGCCGCGTTGAGATATTCCAGCACCCGGCTCCGCGCCCAGTAGATATCCGTCCCGTCTTCAAAGATGATGTAGACGAACGACACCCCGAAAAACGAAAATCCGCGCACCGCTTTCGACTTCGGCACGGTCAGCATTGCCGTCGTCAGCGGGTACGTCACCTGGTCCTCGATCACCTGCGGAGCCTGACCGGGATATTCGGTGTAGACGATTACCTGCGTGTCCGAGAGGTCAGGGATCGCATCGAGCGGCAGATGCCGCAGCGCATAGAGGCCGGCCGCCGCCGCGAACACGGTCGCGATCAGCACCAGCACGATGTTGCGGGCGGACCAGGCAATCAGTTTGGCGATCATTGGCCTGCCCCCCCCGGCGTCAGTCCCTGCAAGGCGGCCTTCAAGTTGCTCTCGGCGTCGATCAGGAAATTAGCGCCGACAACCACCCGGTCACCCTCCGCGAGGCCTTCGGCGATTTCGACGTACCCGCCGCCCCGGCGTCCGGGTTTGACGGCACGGGGTTCGAACCGGCCTTCGCCTTTGTCGAGAAGGACAACCTGCCGGTCACCGCTGTCGATCAGGGCGGTATCCGCCACCGTGACGACGGACTTTGCGGAGCCTGTGGCAATCTCCACTTGCGCGTACATATCCGGCAGCAGTGCCCCGTCCGGATTGGGCAACTCGATCCGCAATCGGGCAGTGCGGGTTTCCCTGTTGATGGACGGATAGATCAGTGCCACCTGGCCGGTAAAAGTCTGCGCCGAGCCCCTTGGCCTGACCGTCGCGGGCTGGCCGACAGTGACCATCGGAAGATCACTTTCGGCAATATCCGCCAGCACCCACACCACAGAAGTATCTGCCAGGCGGAACAGCGACTCGCCAGCGGAGGCTTTCATGCCATCCACCGCCGTGCGCTCAAGCACGATGCCCGTGCGCGGCGACGGCCAGGCCAGTGTCGCAGGTACTTCGCGCGTCCGCTCGATCTGCGCGATGACCGCGTCGGGAACGTCGTAATTCTCAAGACGCCGCCGCGCGCTTTTCAGCCCTTGCGGATTGTTGCGGTCCCCGAGTTGGGAGACATACTGCGCCGCTGGCGCGAGGAGGTCTGCGCTATAGACCTGCATCAAAGGCTGGCCCTGGCGCTCGAATGGCTCAAAGAAAATCGACCTGACGTCGTAATAGTTGATCACACCCTCTCGGACGGCGAAAGCGCTTCTCGAGCGCCTCGTTCAGATCGATGCCCAGCTCAAAATGATAATCACAAAGGCCCGTGCATAAAGGACCGGCGAGGGGTTCTTCTAACAGCGCAAAGACTACCAGGCCACGGCCCGTCCGACCTTTGGTCGAGCCTCTAGCTAAATCACGCGCGCAGGCCGCGGGACACAACATTCATAAGGCGAAGCTTGCATGCTGCAGGTAGCGCCGCGATGCTTGGGCTCCACCTGCTCCCATCGAATCGAGATCATGAACGCACCCGCGCCGCCTCCGGTGGAAAGCTCGCTCGACCCGATTGAGCTCATCATGAGCACGGCGCTGGACGCCGTGGTCGTAATGAACGCCTCCGGCGTCATTTGTGGCTGGAGCGGTCAGGCCGAAGCTGTCTTCGAGTTCACAGCCGATGAAGCCATGGGACACCCCTTGGGCACCATGATTGTGACGGAGCGTTACAGGGAAGCGCATTCGGCGGGTCTTGCGCGCTATTAGGCAGAAGGTGTCGGCCCCGTGCTGCGGAAGCGCATCGAGCTGTCGGCCGTTAGAAAGGGCGGGGAGGAGTTCCCGATTGAACTCTCGATCACCCCCGTGGGGTCTGCCACCGAAGTTAAATTCCTCGGCTTCATTCGCGACATCTCGGATCGTCGACGGACGGAAGAGATGATCATTCGTGAAGCGCGCGAAGCCACGCTCGTCGGGCAGCTTACGGCGTTGGCCGCTGGCCAGGCCGGGCTCGACGAAGTGCTTCGCGAATGTCTGGCCGCAGTCTGTGAGCTTACGTCATGGCCCTTGGGGCACGCTTACCTTCCGTCTGAGGCTCAGCCAATCCAACTGCATCCAACCGGAATTTGGCACCCGACCGATTACCCCCAAACCGCGTTCAAGCAGTTGACTGAGCAAAGCATATTCGAACCTGGAATCGGGCTACCTGGTCACGTTTGGGCCGCCCAGGAACCGGTTTGGGTGCGGGAAATGCCCGATGACCCCACCTACCCCCGGACCAAAGAGGCGCGTGCGATGCAGCTCACGTCCGCCTTCGGTTTTCCGCTCTTCGTGCATGGCCGGATTGCCGCCATTTTCGAGTTTTTCAACGCCGACAAAACGCCACCAAGCGCAAGCACGTTGCTGCTAGTTAGGACACTTGGCGACCAGGTGGGTCGCGTACTCGAACGCCGGGCGTCCGAAGAAAGCATGCGTCAGGAAATTGGTCGTCGCGAACGGCTCGAGAAGCACCAAGAATTGCTGCTCGCAGAGATGAACCACCGCGTTAAAAACATGCTCGCAGTTGTGATCGGGATCGCAAATCAGACCGCCCGGAGCACCTCAACGTTCGAAGCTTTCAAAGAGGGTTATTCCGCACGCTTGCATGCCCTTTCTCGCGGGTATCAGCTGCTGACGGAGCGGAACTGGCGGTCGGCGTCGCTGACGGATCTCATCGCGGAAGTTGTCGCGCCCCATGTCGGCGACGCCGCGTCCCAACTCCGCGTCAATGGGCGTCCTCTGCACGTTCCACCGAAGCAATCCCTTGCCCTCAGCATGATTTTCCACGAGCTCACAACCAACGCCGTCAAGTATGGGGCACTTTCGGCCAACGGCGCTGTGGAGATAAGCTGGAACCTCGATGGTCCCAAAGTTCAGCTCCGTTGGCGGGAATATGGCCTGGGCGATCTCAAGCCGCCGACAAAGACTGGGTTCGGGAACAAGCTGATCCAGGCAAGTGCGCGACACGAACTCCGTGGCGCGGTGACTTTTACCTATCACCCGCGCGGGGTTGAGTGCTGCCTATCATTTCCGGTCGACGACGAGTGGAGGGAGTGAGTTTTGATCATCCGTTTACCCTCTGAAACCACATCTATCTCGTGTTGGCCTGGTATCGCTCCACCCCGGTACTTGGTTGCGACCGATGATCGAGAAACATTGAGCACACCCACTCGAGTTCTTATTGTCGAAGATGAGCTGTTCGTCGCGCTCGATATAGAGCAGACGCTTGAGGATCTCGGCGCCGAAAGCCTTGGGATCGCGCGCGATGCTGAAGAGGCAATACAGCTAGCGTTCGAAATGAAGCCGGAGGTGATCCTCATGGACGTTAATCTCGGCGCCGGAAGGACGGGCACGGAAGCGGCCCAAGCGATTTTGGCGCGGCTACCATGCCGCGTCGTTTTCGTCACTGCCTACCGGGATGTATCTAACCTCGAGCGAATGCGCCAAGTATCTCGCGAGCCAATCCTAACCAAGCCTGTGGATCGGGAACAGCTCCGGGCTGTGCTGAGCCGGCCATCCTCAGAAAGGTGAGAAGCCAGCGGCCGAAGCCCGCGAGAATTCTTTATGCTGCAGTTAGCCTTGGCAGGACATGAGACTGTGCCCGTCCGCCAATTACAGCTCGCGGCGGCGCATTACTAATCGGCTGCAGTTCACGGAGGGCTTCGGCGCAGGGAGCGCTAGGTGCGCGATTTCGGACGCAGACATTGGCGCGTGGTCATTGGCTGCGGCCATCATCGCCGAGCTTGAGCTCCTCCGTTCAGGCCGAATATAAATAAATTGATGACAAGTTCATATGATACGGCGCGAATTATATACCCCGAGCAAACATGAGCATTACTCAGCGAACAAGTGCGAACACTACTGAACACTACATGATCGCATTGGCAGTATAATTGCCATTAGCAAGCGGAAAGCTTAGATTCTCATTAGAGAAGCTAGGAGATCCGCGATGAGCGAACGTTCCCACGAAGTCATCTATGTGCGCGTGCCCGCTTATCTCCGGGCCGCGCTTATTCGCGAGTCAGAACGGCAGGATGAGCCCATGTCGGCCACCCTGCGCCGCCTGCTCCGCGAAAAGCTCAACGTCACCCCGCCCGTGCGCGAGGTTGCGAATTGAGCGCTCCCGACCCTGTCGTGATGGAGGCGACTGCGCTTCGATATAGCCGTGCGCTGCTTCACCTCGCGAGCGCTGCGGCCATCGAAGCGGAGTGCGTCCGCACCGAGGGTGCAATCCATCCGACCGATCCGGCTCTCGTGTTCCAGGAAATTCTAGACCTGGCTGACGATGCCAAACGCGCGCTCATGCAGGCCACAGCCGCATGCCTGCCGCCTTGCGAAATTCGCGAAGTCTTCATTCGGGGGAGCCTCTAATGGCATTCGGATTTTACTCGACAGATACGGCGGGCAACCGTGTGGTCGCATGAGCCTTGCAATTGCCGCCTTAGGGAAGCTTGCCCACTTGGCCCAAACCATTCGGGCCCGAGCCCCCGGCCATCAGATCGGGGCAGCATGCCAGCGCTTCAAACCAGCTTTAGTTCGCGGGGGCGTTCAGAATTTCGTTGGGACTCCATCCGCCTAAGAAACCCGGCACCTGCGAGGCTGGCATAGGTTTCGCAAACAGGTAACCCTGCCCAGTGTGACAGCCC
>JAQGKN010000163.1 GCA_028290085.1 Hyphomicrobiales bacterium | reverse complement strand
ATGCGAGGCACTACGGCGGAAGGTTCGTGCGCGATCTGCAGTCCGAACAGGTCTCTGATTTCGCCGCAGAAAATAATGATCGCGATGCCCGCCGTGAATCCGACGAGCACGGGATGGGGGATGTATTTGATGTAGGTGCCGAGCCGCATATAGCCGATGGCCAGCAGCAGGACTCCGGCCATGAGGGTCGCGACGAGAAAACCCTCGAAACCGAATTTCAAAATAGTTGCTGCGACGAGCGCGATGAAGGCCCCGGCCGGTCCGCCGATCTGGAAACGGCTGCCGCCCAGCATGGAAATCACGAAGCCGCCGACCACGGCTGCGTAAAGACCCTGTTCGGGCTTCGCACCCGAGCCGATGGCGATGGCCATGGACAGTGGCAGAGCGACGATGGCGACCGTCAATCCCGCGATAGCGTCGGCTTTGAGATGCGCGGCGGTGTAGCCCTCGCGCAGCACCGTGACCAGCTTCGGCGTGAACAGTTCCGCGAATGTCGGACGTTGGTTCATTTCTTGCTCCGGAGGCTTTGTCGTCCAGGGCGACTCAGAGGACGTTGATCGACATCATACAGCCGATGGATGGAGAATAGCTTTGACCTGTCGCATCGCGGACCTCGCGCAGTTGCCTCGGCTAAAACGCCGCCGCATGATGCGCGCTTGGGAAACGCGTTGGAGGCGGACATGACCAAGGCCATTCGTATCAACCAGACCGGCGGACCAGAGGCCATGGTTCTCGAGGATATCGAGCTGGCGCAGCCCGGACGGGGCGAAGTTCGTCTGCGTCATCATGCGATTGGACTGAATTTCATCGACATCTACTTCCGCTCCGGAATGTATCCGGCAGCGTTGCCCTTTACGCCTGGGAACGAGGGCGCCGGCGAGATCGTCGCGCTTGGCAAAGGCGTCAAGGATTTCGAAGTCGGCGATCGCGTTGCTTATGTCTCCACCCTCGGTGCTTATGCGGAAGAGCGCAACATCGAAGCCAATGCGCTCATCAAGTTACCGAAAAAGATCTCTTACGAGACCGGCGCTGCGATGATGCTGAAGGGCCTCACCGCACAATATCTGCTGCGGCGCACCTTCAAGGTGAAGCCGGGCCATACGATTCTCGTTCATGCGGCTGCTGGCGGCGTTGGCCTGATGCTCTGCCAATGGGCGACGGCGCTGGGCGCTACGGTCATTGGCACCGCGGGCTCGGAAGCCAAGGCAAAACTCGCCAAGAAGGCGGGCGCCAAGCATGTCATCCTCTATAATTCAGAGGACTTTGTCGCCCGCGTGAAGGCCATCACCAAGGGTGAACTCTGCGACGTCGTGTATGACGGCGTCGGCAAGACGACCTTTCCCGGCTCGCTCGATTGTCTGCGTCCGCTGGGCATGTTCGTGTCCTATGGCTCGGCTTCGGGGCAGGTCGAGGCGTTCAATATCGGTCTCTTGCAGCAGAAGGGGTCGCTTTTTGCGACCCGTCCGACGCTCTTCCACTACATCGCAAAACGCGAAGATTACGAGGCTTCGGCGCGCGATCTGATGAAAGCCATCGCACGCGGCGACCTCACCATTCCCATCCACGCGCGCTACCCGCTCGCCGATGCCGCGAAAGCGCATGAGGCGCTGGCGGGGCGCACGACCACAGGTGCTTCCGTCCTCATTCCCTGAGCTTTTTTATGCCGGATCCATTCAACGTGCAGAGCGACAGCGCAATTCCGCTCGTCGCCATGCGAGGCATCGTCAAGCGATTCGGAGCCTTCGCGGCGAATGCCGGCATCGATCTCGATATCTTTCAGGGCGAGGCGCATGCGCTGCTCGGCGAGAATGGCGCGGGCAAGTCGACGTTGGTGAAGATCCTCTACGGCCTGCTGGAGCCGACGGAGGGGCAGATCCTCTTCGAGGGCAAGCCGGTTTCCTTCGCCAATCCCGAGGCTGCGCGTGCCATGGGCATCGGCATGGTGTTTCAGCATTTTTCACTGTTCGACAATTTGAGCGTCGCGGAGAACATCGCGCTGGTGCTGCCCAAGGGCGAGAACCTGAAGAACCTCAATGCCCGCATCGATGCTGTGGCTGTTCGCTACGGTTTGAAGCTTGAGCCGGAACGCCCGGTCTGGTCGCTGTCGGCGGGTGAGCGCCAGCGCATCGAGATTGCACGCTGCCTGTTGCAGGATCCCAAGCTTATCGTGCTCGACGAGCCGACCTCGGTTCTGACGCCGCAGGAAGCTGAAACCCTGTTCGCCACGCTCGACGTGCTGAAGAGCGAGGGCCGGGCGATTCTCTACATTTCTCATCGGCTCGAGGAGGTCCGGCGCTTGTGCGATCGCGCGACCGTGCTGCGCGCCGGGCGGGTGGTGGGCACCTGCGATCCCGGGAAGGAAACGGCGCGCTCGCTGGCGGCCATGATGGTCGGCACGCATCTCGTCGAAGTGCGAGCGACACCTGCCGAAGATACGGGGCCGGAGCGGCTCGCCGTACAAAATCTCTTGATGCCGGCGGAAGATCTGCACGGCGTGTCGCTTGCCGACATCAGTCTCAGCGTTCGCGCCGGCGAGGTCTTCGGCATCGCAGGCATTGCGGGCAACGGGCAGGACGAATTATTCGCGGCATTGTCAGGCGAGCGGCCCGCGCATCAATCTGGTTGCGTGCGTATCGACGGGCTCGGCGTGGGAGCGGAGGGGATCACCGCACGCCGCCAGCTCGGCGCGGCCTTTGTGCCGGAAGAGCGCAACGGACATGCGGCAGCGCCCGATTTCAGTTTGTCGCAGAACATTATCCTGTCGCGTCATGCGACTGGTGGCGTGATGAGCGGAGGCTTTCTCGACTTGCC
>JAQGKN010000369.1 GCA_028290085.1 Hyphomicrobiales bacterium | reverse complement strand
GAGAAACGGCCCGACACCTTCGATAACCACGCCGTGACGACCAGCGGTGCAAGGCCGAGAAGCACGCCGGGCAGCAGCATGAGTATAACCCAGGCGACCACGAGTTTCATGAGGTTGATTTCGCCGATGAGGCTACCGGCGATGGCGATGAGCGAGCGCTTCTTCGTGCTGCTGGCGTCATCCTCAGCATCGCCATTGCGGGGTTCAATGAGTCTCTTCATCGGCAGTTGAACCACAGGCGTAGGAGGCACCGGACTTTGCACCTTTCCCGCAAGGCGGGAACTGCATGGAGAATGGGACGCCCGGCACAGAACTGAGACACGATGCTGATGACCACGATATACGCAAATGTTAGCGTGGAAATGGATAAGCCGGAAGATATAGGGCGCAAATCTGGCTGGTTTGTAAGTATTGCGAAAATCTAAGTTTAGCAGCGCCATTCGAAATTTCGTCCTGACTGTTACATCTGCGGGCTGGAAACGGCATTCCGACCCCGCCTGTTCATTCACGCACTCCCGACCACGATCTCGGAATAGACCAGGACCACGCGATGAGCGCTCTCATCTTGCCAGCCACCCAAGTTCCACCACGCCTGATCCTTGGCAGAGGAACGGTCTTTTTCGTGCTCTGGGTCGTCCTTCTCGGTCATGCTCCCTCGGGTCTTGCAGTGGGTTTGATCGCAGCGGCAGCAGCAACATGGACGAGCCTGCATCTCTGGCCGTCGAGCGCGCTGCTATCCCCTCTCGGTGTTGCTCGTTTCGCTCTGCGCTTTCTGCCACAATCGCTCCGCGCAGGAGTGGGTGTAGCGCGACACGCTTTTGCGCCGAAGGTCGCCTTGCAGCCGGGCATTGCCTCATATCGGACCACACTTCCGCCGGGCATGTCGCGCTCAGCCTTGTGCGCCGTGATGAGCCTCCAGCCGGGCACATTGCCAGTCGCGGCGGAGAACGACGGCACGCTCCGCATTCACTGTCTGGAAATCGGGCGGCCCGTCGCGGAACAATTAGCCGCCGACGAGGCGGCTTTCCTCGGCACACTTTCAGGAGAGCGCCGTCATGTCTGAATATCTCACGGGGATTGCCCTTTTGATTTTAGTCATCACGGGCGTCGGGGTGTTCAAGGTCCTGCGCGCGCGGCCCGCCGTCGAACGCATGATGGCCATACAACTGCTCGGCACCGGCGGTGCCGCCGCGACGCTCCTTCTCAGCGCTGCATCTGCGTCGCCCGCCATCGCCGATATGTCTCTGCTGCTGGTGCTTTTCGCAGCCTTTTCCTGTTCGGCCTTCGCGCTCGGACATTTCGTCCCCGCACCCGACACATCCAGTGAGGCGGAGGATCGACGATGACATACATCATGGATGGCTTCACGCTGATCTGCGTGAGCGCGGGCACCCTGCTTTTCCTGGCGGGAACACTGGGCCTTTTGCGCTTTCCCGATACGTTGAGCCGTCTTCACGCGCTCAGCAAAGCCGATAATCTCGGTCTTGGGCTGATCGTGATCGGCCTGCTGCCTCAGGCCACGAGCGTGACGGGTGCCCTGAAGCTGGTTTGCGTCTGGTTGCTGGCGCAGCTTTCAGCCGCAACCGCGAGCCAGTTGATCGCGGGAGTCGTCTTTCGCGGCAAGCCACCGCCCAAATGACATTGGGCCTGGATCTCACCCTCATCGCGGGTCTGCTGGCACTGGCGCTCCACGTTGTCATTGTGCGCGACGACCGTAACGCGGTCGTGGCATTCGTCGCCTTCGGGCTGCTCCTCGGACTGGCTTGGGTCCGGCTTTATTCCGTTGACGTCGCGCTCACTGAGGCAGCCATCGGCGGGGGCGTCACGGGCGTGCTTCTGCTGCGCACCGAAGCCCTCATCCGCCCCGCGAGCGCTGCGCCCACAGCCTCGCGACGTTCCGGTGGGGCCCTCGCCGCAATAGCCTGCGTATTGCTGGCCGGCGGGCTCGCGATCGCCGTCCTCTCCTTCCCGAACCCGGCGCCGACGCTTGCGCCCGAGGCGGCCGAGGCGCTGGGCAGGACAGGCCTCGGAAACCCGGTGACCGCAGTCCTGCTCGCTTATCGTTCACTCGACACGCTGCTGGAAAAGATCGTGTTGATCATCGCTCTCGTCGGCCTGTGGTCGCTGGCGCCAGAGACTCTCTGGGGCGGCGCTCCGGAGCTGCATCCGACAGCCATACCCGAGCCACTCGTCTATCTCGCACGCGTCCTCCCGCCGTTTGGCGTGCTCATTGCCGTCTATGAGTTCTGGGTCGGGGCTGATGCGCCTGGGGGCACCTTTCAGGCCGGCACGATCCTCGCCGCGATGTATCTGCTCGTGTTGAAAGCGGGACTGCGCCCCGCGCCCGAGGTCAAGCGCACAGCGCTTCGCGTGCTCGTGGCAGGTGGCCCCGCGCTGTTCCTGGCCGTCGGCTTCCTCGGCTTCCTGATGGCTGACGGTTTCCTCAGCTTTCCCGACGGCGCTGCCAAGCCCCTGATCGTAGGCATCGAGGCTGCACTGACACTGTCCATTGCGGGGATATTGAGCCTCCTCGTGGCGGGACCGCCCAGCAAGGCGCCTGCCCCGTGATCGCGAGCGCCCTTTCATCCGCCAATCTCTTTGGCCTCTGCGGCGCGTCCCTTGCGGGCTTCGGCCTGTTCATCGTGATCATCCATGCCAGCCTGCTGCGCAGGATCGTCGGGTTCAATCTTCTGGGCGCCGGGATTTTCCTGGTCTTCGGCGCTATCGCGCGGCGCGGCGCGGCAGCCGGGTTCGATGGCGACCCTGTGCCTCAGGCGATGGTGATCACCGGCATCGTCGTCGCTTTTTCCGCTACCGCGCTTTCGGTCGCCCTGCTGCTGCGTCTCTTCGGCCTCACCGGGCGCGCGGCATTCGATGCACCGCCAGCCGACGCATCGCGGCAGGACGAAACGTGATGCTGCCCGCCAATGCATTGCCCGCCTATGTCACGACGCCTGGCGGCTTCCTTCTGGTTCTCGCCATTATCCTTCCAGTCGTCGCCGTACTGGCCATGCTGGTGCTCGATCCCCGCCATGCCCGCAGTGTCGTGGGCGCGACGATTCTGGCGGGCGTCGCCGCTGCGCTGGCCATCGCGGAGGAACTCATCAGGACAGGCGCCGCGCTCATCTATGTCGTGGGCGGCTGGCAACCTCCGCTTGGACTCGCTCTACGAGCCGACGGGCTCTCGGCGACGATGATCGCCATGACAGCCATCGTCCTTCCAGGCATCGCAATATTTGCGCGCGGCCTGCAAGACCTGAAGCCCGAAACAAGAAACGGGCGCGCGCCAACGACATTCTGGTCGTTGCTGATGGGCGTCTGGAGCGCGCTTTGCCTCACGTTCATCGGTCAGGATCTGTTCAATCTCTACGTCGCGCTGGAACTCCTGACCTTCGCGGCCGTGCCGCTCGTCTGCCTCGACGGCCGCAGTGAGACGATGGGTGCCGCGCTGCGCTATCTCATGTTCGCGCTGCTGGGCTCGATGCTTTACCTGCTGGGAACGGGCCTGTTTTACGGAGCTTTTGGCACTCTCGATATTCGCAGCCTCTCGGCGATGAGCGACGACCGGCCTGCGGTCTCCGTGGCGCTGGCTCTCATGATCGCCGGTCTCCTCGCCAAGGCAGCGCTGTTTCCCTTGCATCTGTGGCTACCGCCCGCTCACGCCGGGGCCCCCGCAGCTGCGAGCGCCGTTTTGTCGGCGCTCGTCATCAAGGCTCCGATCTTCCTAACTCTGCGCCTGGTTGCCGAAGTCGCGCCGACGCCAATGGCCGCCATCGCTGGGAAGATACTGGCAATCCTCGGTGCGTTCGCCATCATTCTCTGCAGCGTCATGGCCTTGCGGCAAGCACGGCTGAAATTGATGATCGCCTATTCGACCGTCGCGCAGATCGGGTACCTGTTCATCGTCTTTCCGCTCGCAACCGGCGCAGACGCACTGCCACCATGGGGAACGATTGCCTGGACAGGCGGAGCCCTGCAGCTCGGCTCGCACGCTCTGGCCAAGGCATCCATGTTCATGGCCGCTGGCATAATCGCCGAAGCGTTCGGCCACGACAATATCCGCGACCTCAGCGGCTTTGGCCGCATCCTGCCGCTCAGTGCGGCAACCTTCGGCCTTGCCGGGTTGTCGCTCATGGGGCTGCCCCCGAGCGGCGGTTTCATCGCAAAATGCTTGTTGCTCACATCCGCGGTGCTCGGCGGCCATCCCTGGCTGTCGACGACCATTCTGGCAGGTGGCCTGCTCGCGGCGGGATATGTGTTCCGCGTCATGAACCGGGCATTGGCGACCCCGCAAACACCCCTGATCATCCGCAGGAAGATTCCTGCTCGCCTTGAGGTGGTGCCGCTCATTCTGGCACTCCTCGCCGTGCTCCTCGGCTTCGTGCCGCTCGAGCCCTTGGGCCTCCTGCAAATTGGACGCCCCGACCGTCCGGCGGAGACCATGCCGTGAGCGCCGAAGGTTTGCTCCTCTTCGCCGCCGTGCTGCTGCCGCTCGGCATGGCAATCAGTTGCCTCTCCCGCACGATTCGGGCTCGGGCCCCCTCTCTTCTCGTATTTGCCCCCGTGCCCGCGATGCTGGCTGCATGGCTGGTGCCCAATGGCGTTTCGGTCTTCTTTCCCGCGCCATTGCGCATGACCCTCGCGCTCGATCGCCCGGGTGCGATCCTCTTGGGTGGAGCAGCCCTGCTTTGGAGCGCGGCTGGCGCCTTCGCGGCAACGACCATGGCCGGCAGGCCCGGCACGCCCGGCTTCGCCGTCTGGTGGCTCCTGACGCTGACCGGAAGCCTCGGCGTTTTCATCGTCGCGGATATCGCGAGTTTCTATCTGGTGTTCACGCTCGTCAGCCTCGCAGCTTACGGGCTGATCGTTCATGAGCAAACAGCCGCCGCCCTTCGTGCGGGTTTGGTCTATGTCGTTCTGGCCCTGCTCGGAGAAGCCTTTCTGCTGCTGGCGTTTGTCATGCTTGCGGCCGGTGCGCCGGATCCCAATCCCCTTATCCGCGATGCCATGGCGGCCTTGCCCGCCTCGCCGATGCGCGATGGAATCCTAGCCCTGGTGATCCTCGGCTTCGCTCTGAAAATGGGCCTCGTGCCGCTCCATGTCTGGCTTCCCCTCGCACACCCCGCCGCTCCCATGCCGGCCTCGGCTGTCCTCAGCGGCGTCGTGGTCAAGGCCGGGGTGATCGGACTGATCCGGTTCCTGCCCTTCGAAACCGCCCTGCCCGCCTGGGGCGCCATGCTCACAACGGTGGGGCTTTTTACTGCTTATTACGGTGTCATTGTCGGCATCACGCAGCAGCGCCTGAAAACCATTCTCGCCTATTCGACGGTCAGCCAGATGGGCTTAGTCGCGACGATCCTCGGCGTGGGCCTTGCCCATGGCGATCCCGCCGCGCCTGTGCTCGCCGCCTATTATGGCGTTCATCACACGCTGATCAAAGGCGGCCTGTTTCTGGCTGTCGGAGTCGGCTTGGTGACGCGAGGTTCGCATCTGCGTCCCATCCTGCTGCTCACGGGGCTTCTGGCGCTGAGTCTTGCCGGATTGCCACTCACCAGCGGCGCACTCGCCAAGATCGCCGCCAAGCAGATGCTCGGATCGGGGATAGCGACCATTGCAATGACGCTTGCTGCTGCGGGCAGTACAGCGTTGATGCTGCATTTCCTTGCAGCCTTGAAACGGGAGACTGCCGCAAATGCAGAAACTCCCGAGACGCCAGGACAAGTCGCGCCCTTGCTCGTCGTCGCAGCCGCTTCCATCATCATTCCGTGGTCGCTTTATCCGGGCCTTCCCGGCATGAACCTTTCGAGCGCAGTCGAGATTGGCGCGCTCTGGACGCTCGTCTGGCCGATGGTTCTCGGCGGCATCGCATTCATGATGTTGCGACGCCTGAATGGGTTACGAGGCGCTCTACCGGAAGGCGATATTCTGGTGTTGGCAGAAAAATGCGCGCCGCTGGTTGGACGGGTTGCGGGCACGTTCGCAAAAGTCGATTCCCTCACGCGACATTGGCCAGTGGCCGGTGTGCTGCTCGTCTGCATCGCAATGTTGCTCGGCGGGGCGCTCTTGTCTCGTCCATGACCGGCGCCACCAGATGAAAGCGCGCGCTGTTCACCTTGTTCGACGCCGAGCAGAGGGATCGGCTTTTCATGAACATTGCCAAGGCTACGTGGGGCGTTCCGGATCCTATTGTCCCGCGCGGCGTTTGCCGCAATGACGCTCGCCAAGGCGGCGGAATCATCGCACCCGCAGATCGAAGCGGCGCAGAAGCGCCGTTGTCCGGGGTTCAACCGTGGAGTTGGATTGATGAAGAAAATACCGAGATTTACAGCGATCGCCGCTGGGGCACTCATAGCAATGCTCGGCGGATTTGCGGCGCGCGCCCAGCCGGCCACACCGATCGCGGCGCGCAACATTGTGCTGATACACGGAGCATGGGCGGACGGCTCAAGCTGGGCCGAAGTTATTCCGCGGCTTCAGGCGGCGGGCCTGAAGGTAACTGCGGTGCAAAATCCGCTGACCACGCTCGCGGATTCTGTCGCTACGACGCGTCGCGCACTGGCGCTGCAAGATGGTCCGACCGTGCTCGTTGCTCATTCTTGGGGCGGCACCGTCCTCAGCGAAGTAGGGATCGACCCCAAGGTCACGGCTCTTGTTTATGTCGCGGCGCGGGCGCCCGATGCCGACGAAGATTTCGTCGCCCTTTCCGAGAAGTTTCCGGCTGGGCCGGTACGGGCGGGCGTCCAGCAACACGACGGCTTCACCACCATCTCGGAGGAGGCGTTTCTTCGATCTTTTGCAAACGGTGTCGTCCGCACGAAAGCACAAGTGCTTTATGCAGTTCAGCAGCCCGCGGCTGCCTCCCTGTTCGGCGAGCGAACCACGGCTGCTGCCTGGCACTCCAAACCCTCATGGTATGCGGTGTCGAAACTCGATCAGACAATCAATCCCGACCTGGAGCGCTTTCTCGCAAAACGCATGAATGCGGTCACCGTGGAGTTGGAGGCAGGTCACCTGTCGCTCGTGTCCCATCCCAAAGAGATTGCCGACTTGATCTTGGCTGCTGCGGGCAAGCGAAAGTAGGAGGCTCTTGGACCCACGGCAGTGCGGCTCGATTGGAGCGCCGAGATATCGACGAAAGCATCGGATCTGCCGCTTGGTGCAAAGCCCCTCCACAAACGTAACGGCGATTGGAGGCTTCGCGATTCGGGAAAATGTCGATGTGACGATCGCCGTCTCGGTCCGCCATCAATCACCATGCCCTGGAAGGGCTTCGCCGCGAGCCCCGAAAGGAACGTTGGTTGACAGTCAAATCGTTGGCCAGGCGAGTCGAGACCCCGAGAACTTCGATTCAAGCCGCGAAATGATTGGTGGCGGAGGCAGTCGTGGCGAACCAGGCTCCGCCCCGAATTCCCTGTTATCGGCGGAAATACAGGGAAACTTTGGAATTTATCAGACGGCGTCAAAGGTTACGTCGAAATTTCTTGCTGCGAGACAGCAGTTTTTGGGCAAATTCCCTGCCCGAGATAACAGGGAGTTGTTTAGCCGGAACAGGAAACATTCAGGCCCAAAAAGCTGGCCGCTCACGCAAATTAGGGAACGGTCCCAAGCGGTTTCATGTCAGAATATTCGGTCGTATTCGCCTCTCCCTTTGCTGGTCGCACGGTCACTCGGTGCACTCACCGTGAGGCCTTAGCGTGCGCTTGACAGGCGCCCGATTTGCCTTCAGCTTCAAATCTGTTCAAGCAAAGTCGGTGAGCAATGCTTGCCTCGCAGCGACGCTGCATCTTCCTCGGACAACAAGCCTGCTGGCAGAGCCGGCCGGAGGGAATGCGGGGCGAGGCTCCGTGTTTTCAGAAGCTCCTGATGCGGATCGCAACGGAGTGGAAGGCGGCGCGGATGGCGCGGCCGTGAGCAGATCACAGACCTGACGGGTTTGCGACACTGTCATCTGAGCTTGTCAACGAATCCCGACGATCAACCCTTTCGGGGCGCTCGCGCCCTCGTCGGCCCGCGACTCTTTTCCTGGAGATGCAACATGCATCCTGTCCAATCGCTCGCGCTCGCTCAGATCAAGCCGAACCCCCGCAACGCCCGGACGCATTCGAAAAAGCAGATCAGCCAGATAGCCGCCTCCATCAAGGCGTTTGGCTTTACCGTCCCTGTTTTGGTCAACGAGGACCATGTCCTTCTCGCCGGGCACGGCCGGCTTGAGGCTGCGCGAATGCTCGGTCTCAATGACGTACCGGCGATCGTCAGCACCGGGCTCTCCCCTGCGCAGCAGCGCGCTCTGATGCTCGCCGACAACAAGATCGCCGCCAACGCCGGCTGGGATCGCGAGCGGCTCGCGGCGGAAATTCCGGAGCTCGCCACGCTGCTTTTGCTGGAAGACCTCGACATCTCGCTCGCCGGCTTCGATCCGGCTGAAATCGACGCGCTGGTCGCGGACTTCGAGGACAGCGGCGATCCCGACGACGACGTTGACCCCGGTCTGATTGATCAGCCGCCGGTCAGCTGTTCGGGAGA